>NZ_VIRS01000039.1 GCF_006912135.1 Cryptosporangium phraense
GCCGGGGCCAGGGGTGGCCGGGGCCGGGGGCAGCCGGGGTGGCCGGGCGGGCCCGCGGGCGGCGGGGTGGTTCGGGCCGCAGGGTGGTGCAGGTCGTGCCTACGTGCAGGTCGTGCGTGTTTGCGGTTGTGCCGGATGCAGGTAGGCGGGTCTGGCGTCTGCGCAGGTTGGGCTTCCCCGGATCCCCGGACACCTTGATGTTGCCCCCGCTTTCGTGCGCACGGGGTGGGGAGACTGCAACTCGATGACTGCCTGACAGAGGCCCTCGTCGCGCCCAAGCCTTACCCACCGGGGTTTCGGCGCCGCGCGTTGGATCGGCTCACATCCGGTCGCTCGGTCCGGGATGTTGCCGCGGTGCTGGGGATCGCGGAGTCGTGCCTGCCTCGGTGAAGGTCCCAGAACCTGGTCGAGCGGGGCGTCAATGCTCCGACGCCGGACGCGGTCGAGTCCGCGGCGATGAAAGCCGCCCGGCAGCGGATCGCCGAGCTCGTGCCTCTGCGGAAAGCCGCAGCTGCCGTCGAGGAGGTGGTGCCCGCCTCCGCCCACCGTCGGCGGGTTCGCCGCGAGCACGCGCCGAGCTCGTCAATGATCACGGCCAGGTCGTCCCGGCGAATGGTCGGACGGTCGATCGATTCACGGCAAGATACCGCCCTCGCGACCAGCGCTTCAGGCGTGGCCACCGAGTCCCGCGGAGCCACCGGCGCTCGACCGGCAAAGCTGGCGCACCCGAGTAGAACTGGCCAACGCGATGTTCGAGCGCCCCCGAAGGCTTCCACGACCGCGGCCGACCCCACTCACCAGCCAACCCAAACTGAGCCCCGTCGAGGCGACATTGGTCGCCGGATGGGGCTTCGGATGCTCGCACCGCCGGAGTCGCGTCAGCGCGCGACCGAGTCGGCCCGCCGGCGCAACGAACCGCTGCGCACGATCGCCAAGGATCAAGGGATCTTCGGCACCGGCGCCCATGAGGGTCGGACCAACGACGACCTCAGCCCGGAGAAGATCCGGTCGCGGTGGCCCGCAGGGCGCTGAGCAGCTCGACGTGCGGCTTCTACGGGTGGCGCGCGGCGACCGAGCAAGACCTCCGCGGCATTTATCGTGCACCGCGCATTCACGCCGAGATTCGGCTCGGAGCGAGGATCGGAGCCGGGCGCAAACGGGTCGAGCGGCTCATGCGCAGCAGGTTTGCACGGGCCGGTGGTGCAGGGGGGTGGGAACGCGAAAGGCCGGGATCGGTCAACCCCCTCCTGGTGACCGACCCCGGCCAACCCACCGTGGTCTGTAGCTCCTTTGCTGACGACGTCCCGGTGGCTCGCGTCCCGGAACCGCGGCAGCATTGACGCGGGGGACGGCGCTCGTGGCCGGGCAACGCTGCCCGGGTTCGTCAGCGGCCCCGGCCGGTTGGCGGACCGGATTTGCTGGGAGGCAGATCCGAGGCGCTGACATCCCTAACGGTGCGTCCCGAGAGGTGCACGCAGGGTGCGCCCCGGTAGCTCTTGAGTTGCAAGCCCCGCGAGGCGTTGAACGTTTTGGCGACCTATAGGTCGCCGAAGTGCACACCGCTCGGACAAGAAGACGACGGCCCGTCGGCGCGAGGGGCGCCGGCGGACCGCCGTCGGTGGGGGAGGGTTCAGCGGGTGCCGTAGGTGGCGGCGAGGCCGCGGTAGTCACCCAGACCGAGCGAGCGCTTGCCGACCGAGCAGGGAGCGAGCGCCGGGGTCATGACCGCGCTGGCGTGCGACGCCTGGCTCACGTGGTTCAGACCGAGCGAGTGACCACGCTCGTGCAGCACCACCGACTGCAGGTCGTACGCACCGCTGCAGCTCTTGGCCGACGTGAAGAACTTGTACTGGGTGTTCAGCGCGGTGTCGGTGCCGGTCACGGTCTTGCGGCCGTTGATCGTCTTGAAGTACGTGCAGGTCATCCCGAGCCAGCGACCCGAACCCGCACGCCAGCCAATGACGTTCCGGCCGTCGTTGCCGGTGCAGTTGCCGGCCGCACCGACCTGCACGCCGGCCGTGGTCGCGCCACCGTAGGACGGGGCCAGCTTGATGGCCTTCTGACCGCAGGCGCGGGTCAGCGAGGTCGTCGCGGCCGAGATCGCGGCCGGGGCGCTGGCGCGCACCGCGGCCGGGGCGCCGGCCGGGTTGTAGTACCACTTGAAGCTCGGGAGCTTCCAGCCCGACAGCGCGTAGGCCGAGTCGGTGCAGGTCTTGGCGGCGGCGGCACGAGCGGTGCTGGCCGCGGCGGCCTGCGCGGAGTGCTGCTCGACCGGGCCGGCCGTGGAGCCGGCGTGCTCGTGCTTGTCGGTCTTGACGACGACCGAACCGTCGGCCGAGCGGCTGACCGTGATCGACAGCTCGCCCGAGGTGCTCTCGGCGGCGGCCTGGACACCCTCGCCGGCAGCGGGGATGCGGACGGTCAGGCCCTGGAACTTGACGTCGGCACCGTCGACGCGAACGGCGGAGAGCGCGGTCTCGTTGTCACCGGCGACGAGCTTGACGCCGGCCGGGGCGGCGGCCGGGGCGGCGGTGGTGATCGAGGCGACCGGGGCGGCGATGCCTGCAACGACCGCGGCGGCGGCGGCGATCGCGGCGAACGCGGTCGGAGCAGAGGCGGGGCGGAAGTTCAGCAGGTTACGCATGCCCTCTATGTCGGGAGGGCCGAGTGCGTGGGACGGTGCGGAAAAGTTTCGGCTCGGGAGCCTGCCGACCCCCTACCCGAACGGCAACTTAAAGGGCGTCGCCATCGGCCAGGTGCGGCCGGACCGGCAGCGTGATCGCGAACGCGTCCGTCTGGCCGGTGCGGGGCGTCGCCAGCTGGCCGCCGTGCCGGGACACGATCGCCCGGGAGATCAGGAACGACAGCGCGTTGCCGGCGCCCCGGTCCCCGGTCGTGAACAGGTGGTCGCCCTCGGCGAGCGCGGACGGCGCCCCGACCCGGATCGTCCACTGGGCGGCCGCGAACGTGACCCGGACGTCGATCCGGCTCCCGGCGTGGGCGGTCGCGACGATCGAGAGCAGCGCGTCGACCGCCTGACGCAGCCGGGGCGGGTCGACCCGGAGCATCGGGCCGGTGACGTTGGCGGACATCTCCACGGTGACGCCGGCCCGCACGGCCGCGCCCCCGAACGCGTCCACCGCCTCGCCGACGACGTCGGGGAGGTGCACGGCCCGCAGCGTGAGCGGCAGCGTCCCGGCCTCCAGCCCGGCCAGCGTGAGCAGGTCGTCGACGATCTTCAGCGTCCGGTCGGCGTTGCGGGCGATCGCGTCGAGGGCGATCTGCCGCTGGTCGGCAGGGGAGTCGGGCTCCTCGCACAGCATCTGGCTGAACGTCGCGATCGAGGTCAGCGGCGTCCGGAGCTCGTGCGACGCGGCTGCGACGAACTCGGTCTTGAGCGTGGCCACCTCGGCCAGCGCCCGGTTGCGCTCCTCCAGGCCGCGCCGGATCGTCGCCTGGTCGGTGACGTCACGCAGCACCCACAGGTGGCCGGCGACCGAGCCGTCGGCGTGGATCGGGGCGTAGTCGCGCACGACCACCCGGCCGTTGGTGAGCGCGAACTCGGCCCCGGTGGCCGGTTTGCCCTGGGCCAGGAGCTTCAGACTCTCGGCCCGGGCCGCGACCGGATCGGCGAACAGCTCGTCCGGCGGCAGCAGGTCGGACGTGTGCCGCCCGATGAGCTCGTCGGCCGAGACGTCCGAGCCGACCAGCCGGGGCAGCGCCTCGTTCGCCAGGACGGCCCGCCGGTCGGTGTCCTCGACCAGGATCCCGACCCGGAGCGCGGAGATCAGCGTCTCGATGCGCGCGCTGTGCAACTGTTCGCGCCGCTCCGCGTCGACCGCTCGGGTGACGTCGATCGCGTAGATGACGACGCCCTCGACGGCGGGTTCGTCGACCAGGTTCTGGACGGTGAGCGCGAACACGCGCCAGTCGTCCTCCCCCGGGGGCCGCAACCGGACCTCGACCGCCTCCGGCTCCGCCGTCGGCGCGGTCAGCGCGGTCGCGAACAGCGACCGCACTCGTTCCAGGTCCTCCGGGTGCACCAGCGCGGCGACGACGTCCGGCATCGGCCGGCCGGGGCCGAGCAGCCGGATCGCGGCCGGGGACGACCAGCGCCACTGCCCGTCCGGGTCGAACACGAGTTTGACGACGGGCGAGCGCGCGATCAGCGCGCGGTGGAACCACTCGGACTGGCGCCGGTCCTCCAGCGCGGGCGCGTCGGCCGACGGGACCACCGGGCTGACGACCGCGGTGTAGCCGCCGCCGGGCAGCGCGGTGATCACCAGCTCGCCCAGGAACTCGCTGCCGTCGGCGCGCCGGATCGACCGCGTCCCGTGCGCCTCCCCGGTCTCGGCGCAGGCCTCGAACAGCGCGGCCAGCCCCTCGGAGCCCTGCAGCCGCTGGGGCACGATCAGCTCGCCCAGTGGCGTCCCCATTGCGGTCGAGGACGGGAACCCGAGCAGCTCGGCGGCCCCGCGCGGGAACGCGGAGATCCGGCCGTCCGGATCCAGAGGCAGGACGGCGAGGCGTACTACCGGCGTAGCCGGGTCCATGCGCACTCCTCCGCCCGCCGTTACGTGTGTCAATGTGCGCAGATAGTCTCTACTATGAGAAAGATACGCAAAACTAGTGAAATGTGAGTTTCGTGTCGCGTGCGGCGGACTGAGGCCCGCCTGCGGAGGAGGGGCGTGGCCGAGGTCACGAACGGTGGGGTTGCGGCCGGCGGCGCCGTGACCGTGGGAAGAGCGGCCCGCGCGGCCGCCGATGCCCCGCGCCCGCGCACCGACCGCCCCGAGCTGTTCCGGGCCGTCGTGGAGGCGGCCCGGGCCGCGGTGGCCATCGTCTATCCGGACGGGTCCTGGACGGCGCTCGGCGACACGTTCACCCGTGGCCTCGGGCACCAGGCGAACCTGCCCGAGCGGGTGCGGCTGCTCTCGCTGATCCATCCGGGCGACCGCCGGGCCGTGCTGGAGGCGTTCCTGGCCGCCCGGTCCGGACGGGAACCCGCCCAGTCGATCCCGGTGCGCGTCCGCACGGCCGGCGGGGGCTGGATCGAGCTCGCGACGACCGTCCGCAGCCGCGTCCACGACCCCGACGTCGGCGGGATCGTCTACTACGGGGTCGAGGTCGGCCGGGCGCGCGACGCGGAGCGCGCGCTGCACGAGACGCACGCCGGGCTCGCCCGGCTGATCGAGACGCTGACCGTCGGCATCCTGCTGGTCGACGCGGACGGACGGGTCGCGGTGGCGAACCGGGCGCTGCTCGAGCTGTTCGACGTGCCCGGGCCGCCGAGCCGCTACGCGGGCAGCGACGCGCGGGCGCTGCTGCGCCGGATGGCCGGCGCGATGCGGGCGCCCGACCGGGTCGCCGACCGCCTGGACCGGCTGCTGGTCGAGCCCTGGACCGCGCTCGACACCGACCTGATGCTCGTCGGCGGCCGGGTGGTGGAGATCGACGTGGTGCCGGTCGCGGGCGGCGGCGCGCTGCTGCACGCCTGGGACGTCACCACCCGGGCGAACGCCCAGCACAGCCTGGAGGAGCGGAACGAGGCGCTGTCCGCGCTGGTCGCGGCCAAGAACGAGTTCGTCGCGAGCGTGTCGCACGAGCTGCGCAGCCCGCTGACGTCGGTCGTGACGTTCAGCAACCTGCTGGCCCAGCCCGACTGGGGCGAACTCGACGACGAGCAGGTCCAGTTCATCGAGGTGATCCAGCGCAACGCCGATCGCCTGCTGCGGCTGATCGAGGATCTGCTCCTGCTCTCCCGGCTCGAGGCGCGGACGCTGCAGTTCGTCCCCAGCCGGATCATCCTCCCCGACCTGGTGCGCGCGGCCGTGGCCGAGCGCGCGCCGATCGCGCAAGCCGCCGACGTCACGCTGAAGGCCGAGGCCACCGGCGACGACGTGATGTCGGGCGACGAGCTACGGATCAACCAAGTGCTCGGAAACCTGATCGGGAACGCGCTGAAGTTCACGCCGCCCGGCGGAAGTGTGACCGTGCGCTGCCATCCGGCCGCCGACGGCTGGCGACTCTCGGTGACCGACACCGGCATCGGGATCCCGGCCGAGGACGTGGACCGGATCTTCGAGGCGTTCCATCGGGCCTCGAACGTCGAGAAGCACAGCCATCCCGGCACCGGCCTCGGACTGGTGATCAGCAAAGCGATCGTCGAGCGCCACGGGGGACTGATGGAGATCACGAGCGAGCTCGGCAGGGGGACGACGGTAACCGTGTGGTTGCCGCAACGCCGGGTCGGTGACCGGGAGGGGGACCGGTGAGCAAATTGCTGGTTGTCGAGGACAATCCGGATATTGCGCTGGGGCTCAAGCTGCTGTTCGAGCGGGCCGGGCACAACGTCGAACACGCCCAGGACGGCCGGGAAGGGCTGCGCCTGGTGCACAAGGTGCGTCCTGACTTGGTCGTTCTCGACATCGGGCTGCCGATCATGGACGGCTGGCAGGTGCTCGAGCGGGTCCGTGACATCTCGGACGTGCCGGTGCTGCTGCTGACCGCGCACGGCCAGGAGCGCGACAAGGTGCGTGGCCTGCACGGGGGTGCGGACGACTACCTGACCAAGCCGTTCACGAACGGCGAGCTGCTGGCCCGGGTGACCGCGCTGCTGCGGAGGTCGTCGGCGCCGGACTGGTCGGAGGAGATCTACGACGACGGCCGGCTGCAGCTGGACCCGGTGCGGCGGTCGGTGACGGTGGACGGGGAGTCGGTGCATCTGACGCCGATCGAGTTCCGGCTGTTGAACACGCTGGCCAGGCACAAAGGGGCGGTGTTGTCGCCGTCGCAGTTGTTGTCGCAGGTGTGGGACGACCCGACCGGGATCGGGGCCGAGCGCGTGAAGTTCGCGGTGCTGCGGTTGCGGCGGCGACTCGGCTGGAGCGACCCGTCCGACTCCCCGATCGAGTCCGTCCGAGGAGTCGGCTACCGCTACCGCCCCCCGGCCTGACACTGGTACATTCGTGTGTATGAGTAGTCCGGCAAGGGAGCGGGGTGTGTCCGTCTCCGAGTGGATGGCGGCCACCGCGGGCGACCTGGAGTGGGTCGAAGTCAGCGATGGGAAGTTCGTGGTCAAGCGTCTGGGAGGCAACCCGCACCACATCGTCGCTTGCGAGTTGAGGAACGAATTTCTTCGGCAGTGGCCGGAGTCGGTCGCGGCCGCGCCGGGCCACTGGGCGTTGCGAGCGTTCGGCGAGGACCACGTGTCGATCGCGCGCATACCGGATGTCCTGGTCAACGGTCCGGCTGTGCGGAGCACGTCGATCTTCGCGGGAACGCCCGATGCCGTGGTCGAAGTCTGGTCCCCGACCAACACGCTGGCCGAGATGAACGTCAAGCGACGCGAATACCGCGACGCCGGAGCGGCCGTGTTTCTGGAGGCGTTTTTAACCGACACCTTCGACGTCCACCTTCAGTGGTACGTGCTCGACCAAGGCCAGTGGGTGCTGCAGGCGGCCGCCGAAGGGGCGCGGGAACTCCGAGTGGAGGGCCCACGGCCATTCACCGTCGTGCCGAACTCCTTGCTGCGCTGAACGACGGCGGCGACGGCGGGACGCATAGAGTTGCTCGGCATGACTCGTGAGTTTCGTGGCACGGCCGAAGCTGTCGTCGACGATCTGTTGGCGGGGGATCCCGTCGCGGCGCACTACGCCGGAGATCACCGGACCGACCACGTCCTCCCCGACTACTCCTCCAGCGGCGTGGCCGACCGCGTCCGGCGGCTGCGCGAAGACGCCGACGCGCTCGCCGAGCTCGACGTCGACGACCTCGGACCCGAAGACGCCGTCGACGCGCAGCTACTTTCCTCGGCCGTCGACCAGCAACTGTTCGCCCTCACCGAGCTGCGCGAACACGAGTGGAACCCGCTCCTGCACAACCCCGGCGCACTCCTCGACGGGCTGCTCACCCGCAACTTCGCCCCGCCGGCCGAGCGACTGGCCGCGCTGACCGACCGCCTCCGCGCGATCCCGGACGCGCTGGCCACCGCCGAAGAGATCCTCCGCGACTGCCCCCGGATCCACGTCGAGACCGCCCTCGGCCAGCTCGAGGGCACCGCGGCCCTGGTCAGCAACGACGTCCCCCGGCTCGCGGAGTCGACCGGCGGCGACGTCACCGCTCCGGTCGCGACCGCGCTGGCCGCGATCGACCGGCACCGGGCCTGGCTCACCGACCACCTCGACACGGCGTCCGGCGATCCCCGGCTCGGCCGGCGCCGCTGGGAGGCCAAGCTCTGGCACGAGCTCGACTCCGAGCTCACCGCGAGCGCGCTGCTCACCGCGGCCGAGCAGCACCTCACCGAGATCAGCGAGCAGATCCGCGCCACCGCCAAGGAGCTCACCGGCTCCGACGACGTGCGCGCCGCCCTCGACGCGCTGGCCGCCGATCGTCCGAACGACGCGACCGTGGTCGGACAGGCGGCCACCGACCTGGGCACCGCGATCGCGTTCGTCAAGGCGCACGACCTGCTGACGCTGCCGGAAGACGAGTGCCAGGTCATCGAGATGCCGGAGTTCGCCCGCGGGGTGGCGATCGCCTACTGCGACGCCCCCGGCCCGCTGGAGACCGCGAACGTCCCGACGTTCTACGCGATCGCCCCGACGCCGGAAGACTGGTCGGACGACCGGCGCGACTCGTTCTACCGCGAGTACAACGACCACATGCTGCTGAACCTGACCGTCCACGAGGCCGTCCCCGGTCACTTCGCGCAGCTCGCCCACGCCCGACGGTTCCGGGCCTCGACCCGGGCCCGGGCGCTGTGCATGTCCGGCTCGTTCGTCGAGGGCTGGGCCGTCTACGCCGAAGAGCTCATGGCCGACACCGGGTTCGGCGGCGCGAAAGTCCGCATGCAGCAGCTCAAGATGCAGCTGCGGATGACGATCAACGCCCTGCTCGACCAGCTCGTCCACGCGGAAGACCTCACCGAGGCCGACGCGATGGCGCTGATGATCGACAAGGGCTACCAGGAGGAGCGGGAGGCGGCCGGGAAGTGGCGCCGGGCGCTGCTGACGTCCGCGCAGCTCTCGACCTACTTCGTCGGATACACCGAGATGAGCGCGATCGCCGCGGCCCGTCCGGCCGGCGTCGGACCGAAGGCCTGGCACGACCGCATGCTCGCCCACGGCTCCCCGTCCCCGCGGCACCTCCGCGCGCTACTCGGGCTGTGACGACCGGCGGGCCGGTGCAAAAGGAAAGGCGGGCGCGACTACGCTTTTGACGAAAACGACGCCCCGACCTGAGGAGCGATACCAGTGGCCACGATCGAGGCCGTCGCCGCCCGCGAGATTCTCGACTCGCGCGGTAACCCCACCGTCGAGGTCGAGGTCATCCTCGACGACGACACGGTCGCCCGCGCGGCCGTCCCGAGCGGTGCCTCTACCGGCGCCTACGAAGCCGTCGAGCTCCGCGACGGCGGCGAGCGTTACCTGGGCAAGGGCGTCGAGAAGGCCGTGCAGGCCGTCGAAGACGAGATCGGCCCCGAGCTGCTGGGCTACGACGCCACCGAGCAGCGCCTGGTCGACCAGGCGATGATCGACCTGGACGGCACCGACAACAAGGGCCGCCTGGGCGCCAACGCGATCCTGGGCGTCTCGCTCGCGGTCGCCAAGGCCGCCGCCGACTCGGCCTCGCTGCCGCTGTTCCGCTACCTCGGTGGCCCGAACGCGCACACGCTGCCCGTCCCGATGCTGAACATCCTGAACGGCGGCGCGCACGCCGACTCGAACGTCGACATCCAGGAGTTCATGATCGCGCCGATCGGCGCGGGCTCCTTCAAGGAGGCGCTGCGCTGGGGTGCGGAGACGTACCACGCGCTGAAGAGCGTCCTGAAGGCGCAGGGGCTCTCGACCGGCCTCGGCGACGAGGGCGGCTTCGCGCCGAGCCTCTCCAGCAACCGGGCCGCGCTCGACCTGATCGCGACCGCGATCGACAAGGCCGGCTACCAGCTCGGCACCGACATCGTGCTCGCGCTCGACGTCGCCGCGACCGAGTTCTTCAGCGACGGCGCCTACGCGTTCGAGGGCGCCAAGAAGACGTCGGCCGAGATGGCCGACTACTACACCGAGCTGGTCGACAACTACCCGATCGTCTCGATCGAAGATGGCCTCTCCGAGGACGACTGGGACGGCTGGAAGGCCCTCACCGCCGGCCTGGGCCAGCGCGTTCAGCTGGTCGGCGACGACCTGTACGTCACCAACCCGGAGCGGCTGGCCCGCGGTATCGCGGAGAAGGCCGGAAACGCGCTGCTGGTGAAGGTCAACCAGATCGGCACGCTCACCGAGACGTTCGACGCGGTGTCGCTCGCGCACCGGGCCGGCTTCAAGTGCATGCTGAGCCACCGCTCGGGCGAGACCGAAGACACCACGATCGCCGACCTGGCCGTCGCCACCGACGCCGGCCAGATCAAGACCGGTGCCCCGGCCCGCTCCGAGCGCATCGCCAAGTACAACCAGCTGCTCCGCATCGAGGAGGAGCTGGACGACGCGGCGATCTACGCCGGTGCGAGCGCCTTCCCGCGGTACTCCGCGTAGCGAAGGCGATGGCTACTCCGCGCCGCACTCCGAGCGGCCAGCGACCGTCCCGGGCCGGGGGAAACCGCCGCCCGTCGACGTCGTCGGCGGCCCGGAGCGCGGCGCGCTCGTCCCCCATCCGTGGAGCGGGACCCCGGGGTACGACCCCGCACGGCGGACGGGTCACCGGCCGGGTGCCGGGCAAGCAGCGGGACTACCCGGTCTCGTCGCTGCCGGCCCAGCGCCGGGGCGCGGGACGCAGTCCGGGCGCCGGTAGCCGCGAAGGGCGCCGACCGGGCGTCCGGCGCACCGCGGCCTCGGCGACCGCGGCGATCGACGGTCGCCGGTTCGTCCGCCGTGGCGAGGGCCGGTTCACCGGACGCGCGGCCGTGCTGGCGATCCTGTTCGCGGTGCTGGTGCTCACGCTGGCCTACCCGGTGCAGCAGTACCTGGCCCAGCGGTCCCAGATAGCCGAGGCCGAGCGCGCCCAGGCCCGTCAGTCCGAGCGGATCGCGGCCCTGCGCAGCGACCTCGAAGCGTGGAACGACCCCGAGTACGTACGGGGCCAGGCGAGTTCGCGTCTGCAGCTCGTCCAGCCCGGAGAGAAGCGGTACATCGTGCAGGACCCGTCGCGCGCCGGTGAGACCCGGGCGCCGGAAACCACCCCGTCCAGCGGCTCGCCGGTCAACGACCCGCGCTCCTGGTACGGGCGCCTCTGGGACAGCGTCGAAGAGGCCGACAAGCCGTGAGCCTGGCCGCCACCGACGAAGAGACCGTCGCCGCGCAGCTCGGCCGCGTCCCGCGTGGAGCGATCGGCGTCGCGCACCGGTGCCCGTGCGGCGCGCCCGACGTCGTCGAGACCGCGCCCCGGCTCCCCGACGGCACGCCGTTCCCGACCACGTTCTACCTGACCTGCCCGCGGCTGGCCGGCCTGCTGTCCACTCAGGAGTCGAGCGGGCTGATGCGGGAGATGTCCGAACGCCTGGAAGTGGATCCCGAGCTCGCCGAGCGGTACGCCGCGGCCCACCGGGATTACCTGGAGCGCCGGCGCGCGCTGGGTGAGGTCCCCGAGATCGACGGCGTCAGCGCCGGTGGGATGCCGACCCGGGTCAAATGCCTGCACGCACTGGCCGGCCATGCGTTGGCGGCCGGCCCCGGCGTCAACCCGTTGGGTGACGAGGCCGTCGAGGCGGTCGGCGACTGGTGGGAGCGTAACCCTTGTCAGCACTGAGGGTCGCCGCGATCGACTGTGGGACGAACTCCATCCGTCTGCTGGTGGCTGATCTTCCTTCGGGGGACGCTCCGCTGGTCGACGTCGTCCGCGAGATGACGATCGTCCGCCTGGGGCAGGGCGTCGACCGGACCGGCCGTCTGGCGCCGGAAGCGATCGAACGGACGCGGGTCGCGCTGGCGTCGTACGCGTCGACCATCACGGACCTCGGGGCCGAGCGGGTGCGGATGGTGGCGACCAGCGCCAGTCGCGACGCGTCGAACGCCGACGACTTCCGCGCGATGGTGCTGCAGACGCTGGGGTCGGAGCCCGAGGTCATCACCGGCGACGAGGAGGCCAGGCTCTCGTTCGACGGCGCGGTCCGCGGGCTGCGGAGCGGCGAACCGCCGTACCTGGTCGTCGACATCGGCGGGGGCTCCACCGAGTTCGTCCTCGGGTCGGCCGGGGTGGACGCGGCGCGGTCGGTGGACATCGGTTGCGTCCGGCTCACCGAGCGCCACCTGCACAGCGACCCGCCCACCGCCGACGAGATCGCCGCGGCCGAGAAGGACATCGTCGCGGCGGTGGCGCTCGCCCGGGAGACCGTGCCGGTCGAGCGGGCCGGGACGCTGGTCGGGCTGGCCGGGTCGGTCACGACCGTCACCGCGCTCGCGCTCGGGCTGACCGGGTACGACCCGGCGGCGATCCACCACGCGCGCATCACCCGCGACCAGGTCGCCGCGGTGACCGACCGGTTGCTGGGCGAGACCCGCGAGCAGCGGGCGGCCTACCCGGTGATGCACCCGGGCCGGGTGGACGTGATCGGGGCCGGTGCGCTGGTGCTGCGGGTGATCATGGACGAGGTCGGGGCGTCGTCGGTCGTCGCGTCGGAGCACGACATTCTTGACGGAATCGCCTGGTCGCTGCTTTAGCCCGTGCGCCGGACGTCGGCCCGGAACTGCTCCTTGGGCTCGCCCTCGTCGCGGGTCCACCACCAGGAGTAGGTGAGCGATCCCGGCTGGGGTGCGGTGATCACGATGCGGGCGGTGAGGCCCCCGTCGTAGGCGGTGAACACGCCCGGCCGGCTCTCGTTGAACGTCACGACGCCGGGCAGCTCCGTGCAGCAGACGTGCAGCGCCTGGCGGCCGTCTTCGCTGGTCGTCAGGATCGAGTGCTCGACGTGGTGCAGGCCGCGGCGGTCCGAAGTGGCCTCGTAGTCGATGACCACTCCGCGGGCCGAGACCACCGGCGTCACGACCAGCCGGGCCAGGAAGGGCCCCGACTCGGCGCCGTCGCCGCGCCCCCGGTACAGCCCCGGTGCGGCGAGCAGGCCGGCCAACAGAGTGCTCATGCGCGCACGTTATCCGAGCGTTCCCGCCCAGGCGGTACGGGGAGTCGGCTAGCCGACGTCCGCCTCTTCGGATGCCCGAACCCGACATCCTGGCCGGGCTCGACCCCGCTGACGACGAACAGGCCCGTCGTGCGGCAGCCAGCGACATCCGGCTCCGCCGGCGGTCCGTCAGCTCCGAGGCTGTTTTCTCTTCGCGTTCGGGTGAGGACTTGCCAGTCGCAGGTTCGAGGGTGTCGATGGCCGGGGCTCGCGTCGAAGTTGAAGGTGCGCGGGGACTTCTCGCGGGGAACGCAGCCGCTTGGTCGTAGGCCGCGGCCGACGGCAGCGGCCTGGTGCCGGGTGGTAGCTGCGCGGGCCGCCGTGGGTCGGGAACGTCCCCGGCTTCCCGCGCGACCGCGCCAGCGGTCAGCGCGCCGCCGCGCAGTGCGGACGCGAGACCGGCGACGAGATCTTCGTGGTCGAGATGGCGCTGCCGGACCGGAAAGACGTGCACAACCGCTCCCACCGCAGTCCCGGCACCGGCCGGCGCCAGCGGCTCCGGCGCCCGGCCGGACCGGAGGGCTCAGGCACCCTTTGTCGTGGCGCAGGGTTGGGGGGCCGGCGTCCGGCCGGCGGCGAACGCGCCCGGCGTCACCCCCATCAACTGCCGGAACTCCCGCCCCAGATGAGACTGGTCATAGAACCCGGCCTGCGCGGCCACCTGGGCGATCGGCGCCGACCCGATCTCCCCGAGAACCCGCCGCACCCGCTGGATCCGCGCGAAATGCTTCGGCGAGACGCCGACCGCGGCGGAGAAGCGGTTACGCAGGTGCCGCTCGGACACCCCGAGCGAGTCGGCCGCCACGGCCACCGGGCGGTCGGTCAGCAGCGCCGCGGCCGCGTCGATCCACCGCGTCTCGCGATCGGCTCCGGCCAGATGGGGCCCGAGAATCCGGCCCGGTTCGTCCGGCGCCTCGAACCACCGCATCGCCAGCTGCTCGGCGTCCGGATGGCGCAGTTCGGAGAGCGGAACCACCCGATCGGCGAGCGCGGTCACCGGAACCCGCAGCACAGCGCGCGCCTGACCGGCCGTGAGCCGGACCCGCGGAGCCAGCGGCGCCGCGTTCGGCGAGTAGTAGAGCGCGCGGGTGCGCGGCCCCAGCACGACCAGCTCCGGACCACCGGCGGAACAGATCGACAGCACCAACTCGGTGGCCGCCGTGGGCGCGTGCATCACACCAGAAGCGTAGGGCGCGCAGCGCCCGGCGCCAGTTCCGAAACATCCTATCCCGACCGCCGGGGTCGGCGGCAGGGTGGCGCCATGATTCTGGTGACAGGTGCCACGGGCACGATCGGCTCCGCTCTCGTCGAGGTTCTCGCCGCGGCCGGCGAACCCGTCCGGGCCATGGCCCGCCGCCGGGTGGCGATGCCTCCCGGCGGCGAACTGGTCCACGGTGACTATGCGGACGCCGAGTCGCTGCGCGCCGCGGCCGAGGGCGTCGACGCGGCCTTCCTCCTCGACGCGGCCGGGCCGTCGGCGCCAAAGCACGACCTGGCGTTCCTGGCGGCGGCCGGCGACGTCGGACGGATCGTCAAGCTCTCGGCGTTCGGCATCGACTCCGGCCTGGCGCCGTGGCACGAACCCGGCGAAGAGGCCGTGCGCGCGACGAAGGACTGGACGATCCTCCGGCCGTCGGTCTTCGCCTCCAACGCGCTGGGGTGGCGGCCGCAGATCGACGCCGGCGACCCGATTCCGAACCCGACCGGCGACGGCCGGCTCGGCGTGATCGACCCGCGGGACATCGCCGAGGTCGCCGCGGCCGCGCTCACCGGACGGATCTCCGGCCTGTACACGCTGACCGGCCCCGAGGCCCTCAGCACCGCCGAGCAGGTCGACGTGCTCGCCGACGTGCTCGGCCGCCCGCTCGCCGTGGCCGACGTCGACGCCTCGGAGCCGGGCTTCGCCTTCGTCCGGGCGGGCCAGGGCGCGGTCGTCACCGACGACGTGCCGCGGATCCTCGGCCGCCCGGCCCGGACGTTCCGGACCTGGGCGACCGAGTGCTTCACTCAGCAGTCGCGCAGCTCCGGCGACTGATTGAGCACCTGGGCCCGGGTGGACACGAACTCGTCGTACTCGGGCCCGGCCGTCGCGAACGCGGCCACCCGGTGGCAGTTCTGGAACGCCAGCCGCACCCCGAAGTGACGCTCGAGCGCACCCCGGATCGCGTCGCTGGCCAGCGCCCGCAGCAGCTGCCCGCGCTCGGCCTCGGACGGCGGCGGCGTCGCGTCGTCGGCGAAAGGCCCGTTCAGATCGGCGATGACGCCGGTGATCCTCTCCCAGGCGTACGGCAGCGACTCGCGGACGCAGTCGACGAACTCCGCGTCGGTGATCGGGCCGCGTTCGGCGCGCTCGAGCAGGCCGGTCGGGACGGTGAGGGACATGGGTGCTCCTTATCGGGGTTGCAGGACGAAATCGGGGTCGATCTGGGCCGCGAGGTCGGTGCCGACGGCCCGGTTGCCCCAGGCCTCGGCGTTGCGCAGGTGGAACTCGACGGCCTGGCGGGTGTAGCGGGGCCAGTCGCGCGGAGTGGCGTCGACCGCGTCCCGGATCGCGGCCAGCGCGGCGCGGTCGGAGGCGCCGAGGTCGGAGAGCGCGAGCGGCGCGCCGCGTTCCGCGGCCCGGACCGCGGCCGAGTACCCGACGCACGCGAGCAGGTCGTCGCCGACCTGCTCCTCGAGGAACCTCCGGTCCACGTCGTCCAGCACCTTGTTCCCGACCACCGAGATCCGGACGTCCTGGGAAGCCGCGTACTCCCGGTACTGCCGGTACACGCCGACGCTCTTCGACGTGGGCTCGACGACCAGCACCGTGCGGTCGAACCGGGTGAACAGGCCCGAGGCGAACGCGTCCGCGCCGGCGGTCATGTCCACCACGACGTACTCTCCGACGTCGTCCACCAGGTGGTTGAGCAGTAGCTCGACCGCACCGACCTTGCTGTGGTAGCAGGCGACGCCGAGGTCCTCCTCGCTGAACGGGCCGGTGACCAGCAGACGCGCGCCGTCGACCGGGTGGCCGTACCGGGCCCACAGCGGGTCGCCGAGCCCGAGGACCCGGGACCCGCGCCCCGGCGGGGTGGTCTTCACCATCGAGCCGGCCGACGCGATCCGCGGGTTGTCGCCGCGGAGGTACTCCTTCAGCTCGGGCAGGTGGGCTCCGAGTGGGGTGAGCGGCACGTCGGGCGCGAGGCCGAGCGCGGCGCCCAGGTGCTGGTTGATGTCGGCGTCGAAGGCGAGCACCGGGTGTCCGGCCAGCGAGCGGACGAACAGCGCGCTGAGCGTCGTCTTCCCGCTGCCGCCCTTGCCGACGAAGGCGATCTTCATGATGGTCATGAAAACGAAAACGAAAAGCATTGTCGAATCCGACACGCCGGTAGTAGCGCTGCGCAACCAAATCGAGGGTGAGCCCGGCCTGTTTCCTCAGATTCGGATGGGAAATCTGGCAGTGGGCTGAGAACTGGGGTCTTCCGCGATCAGCGCCCGGTCAGTTCTGTGCGGCACCACGCTACGATTGAGGCCCCGACCAGCAAGGTCGGCCGAAGACGTTGGCCGTCCAGGCCGAGGAGGCGTCGTGAAGAGCAGCAACCCCGTGCTGAGCAGGCTGGCTGACCGGTCAGCCCAGCACGCGACCTTCCACCGAGCACCGGCACAGCAGCCGTACGGCGGTTACCAGGCCCCCGCCGGTTACGGACAGTCACCCGAGTACGCCCAGCCTTACGCGCCCGCGAGCACCGAGCGGATGACCGTCGACGACGTCGTCGTGCGCACGGTGGCGATGCTGGCGGTCGTCGGCATCTTCGGAGCGGTCGGCTGGTTCGTCCTGCCCGACAGCATCGCGACCGGCGTCGCGATCGTCGCGGCGATGGCCGGCCTGGTCCTGGGCCTGGTCATCTCGTTCGCGGGTATTACGAACCCGGCGTTGATCCTCACCTACGCGGCGGCCGAGGGCCTGTTCCTGGGCGTCATCAGCCAGGCGTTCGAGTCGTTCTACCCCGGCATCGTGGTCCAGGCCGTGGCCGCCACGTTCGGGGTGTTCTTCGGTATGGCCGCGCTCTACAAGTTCAAGGTCATCCGGGTCACCCCGACGTTCGCCAAGTGGGTCATCGGTGCGCTGATCGGCGTCACCGTGCTCATGCTGGTGAACTTCGCGCTGGCGATCTTCAACGTCAACGACGGCACCGGCCTCGGCCTGCGCAGCGGTGGCGGCATCGCGATCATCTTCAGCCTGGTCTGCATCGGCATCGCGGCGCTGACGTTCGCGCTCGACTTCAAGCAGATCGAAGACCTCGCGAACGCGGGCGCCGACAAGAAGTACGCCTGGCTCTCGGCGTTCGGCATCGTCGTCGGCCTGGTCTGGCTGTACCTGGAGATCCTCCGCCTGCTGTCCTACTTCCGGAATTGATCTCTCCGTCGGTCGACCGGCTCCACCGCTCGGTGGGCCGGTTGACCACGCTCCTGTCGTACTGGACGCCGCCGCGGTTCACCGCGGCGGCGTCGCCGTTGTTGGTCGAGGCGGTGACCGCGCTCTGCACGTCGGCCGGGTCGCCTCCGGACGTCGCTGAGCGCGCCACCGTGGGCGACGAACTGCAGCTCGTGGCCCAAGTGCTGGCCGACGTGGCGGCGGATGCCGAGGGCCGCCGACGCCGTCCGGTGCCGCCGGTGACCGAGCCCGGCACGATCGCCGACCAACTCACGGTGCTCGGCAACGACGTCGCCGCGGCCGGGCTCGCGCCGACCGCACTCGACCCACTGACCGACCGTCTGGATGCCCTACGATCCGCGCTGTGACGCGGATCGGGGCGGCGCTGAGGCTTCTGACCGCGGCCGCGGTGGCCGCAGCCGTGCTGATCGCGCCCGGCCCCGCGTACGCGGCCGGACGCACGTTCTACTTGAGCCCGCTCGGCGACGACGCCGCCGACGGGCAGTCGCTGGCCACCGCCTGGAAGACGCTCGGGCGCGCCGGTCAGGAGCGGCTCCGCCCCGGCGACTCGGTGCTGCTCCAGGGCGGCGCCCGGTTCGACGGTCAGCTCCTCCTCGTCCAGGACGACGGCGGCACCGAGGACGCACCGGTCACGATCGCGACCTACGGGACCGGCCGCGCCACGATCAAGGCCTCCGGCCTCGAGGCGATCAAGGTCTACGACGCCGGCGGCATCACGATTCGCGGCCTCGACATCGTCGGCGACGCCTCCACCTACGACACGTGGAGCGGCGTCCTGTTCTACGCCGACGACAAGGTCCCGGCCCGCCCGTCGGACGTCACGCTCACCGACCTCGACGTCAGCGGCTTCCAGCTCGGCATCGCCTTCGCCGGGGCGTCCCCCGGCCGCGGCTTCCGGAACGTCGCCGTCACCGACACGAAGGTGCACGGCAACCGCGACGACGGCCTGCTCTTCTACGGCCCGGCCTTCGACGCGTCGAACCCTTCCTACGCTCATTCGGACGTCGTGATCCGCGGCGTCACGGCCTACGACAACGCCGGCAACCCGAAGAACACGGCGACGCACAGCGGCAGCGGGATCGTCCTCGGGTCGGTGCGCAACGGCGTGATCGAGCAGTCGTCGGCGTTCCACAACGGGTTCGCCTGCGCGTCGGCCGGCGAGGGCCCGGTGGGCATCTGGACCTACGACTCCACCGGCGTGACGATCCAGCGCAACGTCTCGTACCGGAACCGCACCGGCACGACCGCCGACGGCGGTGGCTTCGATCTCGATCAGAACGTCTCGGACTCGGTCCTCCAGTACAACCTGTCGTACGAGAACTCCGGCCCCGGTCTGCTGGTCTTCACGGCCCGGACGAACGGCGCGCTGAGGGGCAACACCGTGCGCTTCAACGTCAGCGTGGGGGACGCGCAGGGCAACGGCTGGTACGGCGGGCTCACCGTCGCGGGTCAGGTCGCCGACACCGCGATCTACCACAACACGATCGTCACCAGGCGGTCCGCGGCGGTGAAGCTGCGGGAGGGCCTGACCGGGGTCTCGATCCGCAACAACGTCCTGCTCTCGCAAGGCGCCGGAGCGGCCGTGGAGGCGCCCGACCTGACGACGGCGAACGTGCGGTTCGACGGAAACGCGTACTACCGGGCGGGCGGCGGACCGGTGATCAAGTGGGGAGACGGGCTCTACGCGTCGGTGGCGGACTGGCGGGCCGACACTGGTCAGGGCCCGGGCCTGGACGTCGACCCGAAGCTCCAGGACCCGTCCGCGACGCCCTCCGTCACCGACCCGGGCCGCCTGACGTCGGTGACGCAGTTCGCGCTGGCCGGCGATTCCCCGGCCGGCGGGGCCGGGGTGAAGGTCGCGTCGCCGGGCGGGGTCGACTACTTCGGAGCGCCGTTGGCCGGCCGCCCGGTGAGCATCGGAGCCGCCCAGCCGGCGACGGTCGCACCGGCGGACGCTGCGCCGGGGGCGAAGGGCCGTACGACGTGGCTGTGGGTCGTGGCGGTGGTGCTGCTGGTCGTCGTCGGGGGCGGGGCGTCGGTGACGGCGGGTGTGGCGGCCGGGCGCCGGAGCCGCCGGCGCCGGGCGGTGCCGGCACCGCGCCGCCCGGAGGCGCAGAAGGTCCCGTCCCAGGTCGGAGACGACCGCCAAACGCCGTGAGCCTCAGGGGCGCGACCGGCTCGTTCGATGAGCGTCGATCACGGCGTGGAATCCCGGTGGCAGCTCATCTCGCCGATGCCGCCGGCGAGTGCGTCGAAGGCACGCCTGGGGTCACCTTCGTGATCCCGGCGGGCTCGATCACGCGGTCCGCGCTGACGGCGGGCAACCCGTCCGCGTCGAGCAGCTTGGATGCCGCCCTCAGGATCTGGTCGCGCGTCGCCGCGCCACCGGTGAGCCGCTCGACGGACGCCGCGATCTCGTGAGCAGCCTCTCGGCAGGCGTCAACGAAGCCGCACACCGGGTGAGTCGTCGGCTCTCCGCCACCGCACGCTGCGCGAGCTTCTGCTCCTCGGCGGCCGACAGCACTCTGGCCCAGCAGTGGCACCGCTTCTCCAGAGGAAACAGCAGCGGATCGGTCATCAGCGCTTCCAGCGGCAGCGTCGCTCGATCGGCAGCCGGATGCGTCACCGAGAGCATCACGAGCGTCGGCTCCTCGTCGCCCTAGGTCAGGACGGCGTCGGCCTGGCTCTTGCGCATGACGACTGCCAGCCGGCTCCGCGACGGGCCCGGCCGTGGGGCGGTCACCCTCAGCGCCCGACCGCAGGGGCGTACTCGCGCGCCGTGCGCACGGCCTGCCGGCCCGAGGCCATGATGCTCGGCGTACGGACGAACCGCGCCACGCCGAGGTCACGTTCCATCGTCGGGCCGTCGCTGCTGCCCTGAGGCGAACCGGCATTACCCGGTACGATACCCAACGAAGGAGACGAAAAGGATATCGATTCGAGCCCGAGTGCGGATCCGTTCCACATGGCACACGTGCTTGAATTCCGTGCCCGGAGCGGGACTCGAACCCGCACGCCCTTTCGGGCAGCCGTTTTTAAGACGGCCGTGGCTGCCTTTACACCATCCGGGCTCAGCGCAGCTTTACCGTAAGGGGAGCAACCCCCCGTAGGTAGCGGCTTTGCCAGAAGTGGGATCGGTCAGCCCAGGTACGACCTGAACAGGTAACGCCGCCCGGCAACCAGCCGGGCGACGTTCTGCAACCATTTGTGCTACGTCCTACGAACGAGCAGGGACAACCGGAGCCTTCTCGGCCTCGGCCGGAGTGTCCGACGGCACAGCCGGCTTGGCCGGCGGCGTCGGGCCACCCGCCGTGGCGACGGCCTCGACGACCGTCTTCGGGTCGGGCGACGACGGCGTCGCGAACAGCTCGAAGCTGGCCCGCGGGTCGTGCAGCTGGCCCAGCGCAACGACCTCGCGACGGAGGAACAGCGCGAGCGTCCAGTCGGAGATGACCCGCACCTTGCGGTTGAACGTGGGCACCCGGCTCACGTGGTACGCCCGGTGCATCATCCAGGCCACGAAGCCCTTGGTCTTCACCCCGTACGTCTGGGCCACACCCTTGTACAGGCCGAGGCTCGCCACCGAACCGACGTGCTTGTGCTCGTAGTTCACCGGCTGGCCGCCGTTGAGCAGGATCGCGATGTTCTTGCCCAGCCGCTTGGCCTGGCGGACCGCGTGCTGCGCGCTCGGCGAGCAGGTGGCACCGGGGGTGTCCGACGTCAGGTCGGGCACCGCGGCGCAGTCACCGGCACTCCAGGCACCCTCGACGACGTTGCCCTCGGGGTCGACTACCTGCAGCGTCGGCAGGCAGGTGACGCGGCCGCGCTCGTCGAGCGGGAGGTCGGTGTTGGCCAGCATCGGGTGCGCCTTGACGCCGGCCGTCCAGACGATCGTCCGGGCCTCGAACTCGTCGCCGTCGGAGAGCTTGACGTGCCCGTCGACGCACGACTCCAGCCGGGTGTTCAGGCGGATGTCGATACCGCGATCGAGCAACCGCTGCACGGTGTACGCGCCCATCTCCGGGCCGACCTCGGGCAGGATCCGCTGGCTGGCCTCGACCAGCACGAACCGGATGTCGGACTGGCTGATCGTCCCGTAGTACTTCACCGCCGAGCGCACCATGTCTTCGAGCTCGGCCAGCGCCTCGATACCGGCGTAGCCACCGCCCACGAACACGAACGTCGTCGCGGCCTGGCGGAGCGCCGGATCGTCGGTGCTGTCGGCTGCGTCCAGCTCACCGAGGACCTGGTTACGCAGGTAGATGGCCTCACCGACGGTCTTGAAGCCGACCGCGTTCTCCTTGAGACCGGGGATCGGCAGCGTCCGGGAGACCGAGCCGGGCGCGAGCACGATGTGGTCGTAGGTCAGCTCGTAGGGGTCACCCATCACCGGGACGATCGTGGCCGTCCGCCGGGCGTTGTCCACGCTCTCGACGTAACCGGTGATGACGTGGGCTCCGCGCAGCGTCTTGCGCAGCGGCGCGACCACGTGACGGGGCTCCAGGTTGCCGGCTGCTGCCTCCGGCAGGAATGGCTGGTAGGTCATGTGCGGCTGCGGGTCGACGACGGTGATCCGCGCCTTCTTCGCCCTACGCTGCAGCTCCAACGCCGTGTACAAACCGACGTACCCACCACCGACGACGAGGATGTGCGGTCGATCCGCGCTCATGCCTCTACCTTCCGCGCTTGCGGCGACGCCTTGTGAGCGTCGTCAGGCTTCCTGGAGGACCGGCTCTGGTCCTTGAAAAGCGTAACCAGGCTTCTTGAACGATTTGGTTGCACGGTCGTCCGATGCGACCGGCGACACACTTCGGGTACCCCCAACGGGGCCATCGATGCCCCCGTTAACAGTCTTGACCGTGCGTCACTCGCCCAAACCGGTTCAGCTTCTCACGCTTGTGTCAATGCTTTGGCCTGCGCGAATATTCCATCGAGCATAGGTGCGGTCAGCACGCCCGTGAAGGTGTTCTGCTGGCTCACGTGGTAGCAGCCGAGCAGCGAAATGTCCGTCCCCGGCACCGCCACCAGGGCTCCGTGGCCGAAGCGGGGGCGCGGCCGCGGGGCGGTGCCGCCCACCGCTTCGACCACCGGCCAGAACGCGGTCCAGGCGAATGCGCCGAGCGCGACGATCACCCTCAGCGTCGGCGCGAGCAGCGAGAGCTCCCGGACCAGCCAGGGCGCGCAGGTATCGCGCTCGGTCGGCGTCGGCTTGTTGGCGGGCGGTGCGCAACGCACGGCGGCCGCTATCCGCACGTCGGTCAGTTCGAGACCGTCGTCGACGTCGACGGAGGTGGGTTGGTTGGCCAGACCCGCGCGGTACAGCGCGGCGTAGAGCCAGTCGCCGGACCGGTCGCCGGTGAAGACGCGACCGGTCCGGTTCGCGCCGTGCGCGGCCGGGGCCAGGCCGAGGACCAGGATGCGCGCGTCGGAGGGCCCGAAGCCCGGGGCCGGACGGCCCCAGTAGGTCTGGTCCGCGAACGCGGCCCGCTTCTCGACCGCGACCTGCTCCCGCCACGCGACCAGCCGCGGACAGGCCCGGCAGTGCGCGACGCCCGCGTCGACCTCGGCCAGGTCGCGCGCCCCGCGCGCGAGCCTCCGCACCGCGGCCGTACTTCCCGCCGCGAGTGCGTCGGCGTCGAGGTAGGCCGGCCGTCCCATCACTACATTCTTGCCGACGTCCGGCCGCGCGCGGTTCTCAGGACGTGCGTCGCAGCAATTCCAGCGAGCGGGCCCAGGCCGTGGTGGCGGAGCGGTGGTCGTAGGAGTCGGTGCGGTCGTCGTTGTAGAAGCCGCGCTTCGTGCCGGGGTACTCGTAGACCGTGAACTCGCCGCCGGCCTGCTCCACCGCCTTCTTGGCCAGTTCGAGCTCGGGCCCGGTGGTGGCGGCGTCCTCGTCGGCCGCGTGTACGACCGCGGCCGTGCCGCCGAACGCGCTCCAGTCCGGTGCGGCCGGCTGCCACGGCACCAGCGGGTAGAACGCGACCGCGGAGACGACGTCGTCACTCAGGCCGGCGGCCCAGAGCGCGAGCGAGCCGCCGAGCCCGAAGCCCAGCACGCCGATCGGCCCGCCGACGGCCCCCGACAGGTAGCTCGCCGCCCCGGTCAGGTCGCCGGCCGCGCGGTCGGCCGGCAGCGCCTCGGCGAGCTTCAGCCCTTCGTCGGCGCCGAGGGCGGTCTCACCCCGGTAGACGTCGGGCGCGAGGACGACGAAGCCCTCCTCGGCGAGGCGGTCGGCCACCGACCGGATCTGTTCGCCCAGACCCCACCAGGCCGGGAGTACCAGCACGCCCGGGCCGCTGTTCTCTGACGGCCGCGTCAGATAGCCCTCCGAAGTTCCGCCATCAACCTGAAACTCCACGTTCGCACCCACGGCAGGCTCCCTTCGGTAGGCAGTCACCCAATCACGCGAGTGGACCGGATGGAGCGGGTCGCGCGCTACGTCACATTCCGCATGAAGCCACCTGAATCGATGCGGAGGGAGGCTGTCCGGCCTGGACGGCCGGGGTTTCGCGCCCCCGCCGCGAGGAGTCCACATGGGTGCCGGCGTCGGTGTTCCTCGGCTACGGCCGGGATGACCGTGCTCACGCTGACTTTGTCGACGGAGGGCGGCCGCGTTCGTTCGGCTGTGTCGGTAGCGGTGGGCAGTGTCGATGACATTTGGCAGTGCTGGGGGGCTTGCGAACTGGTGGGTGGTGGTCCGGGGTAGCAGTGCAGGGGATTGGGTCGGGGCTGGTGACGGGGGGCTGGATTCTGGCGGCGGATGCGGGGCTTTGGCGGGCTCTGAGCAGGTGAGCGCGCGGCGTCGTGGGGTCGAAGAGTGCGCCGTCGAGCCGGAGGCCGGTGGGCTGTTCGCCGTCTTGGGCCGGGCCACTGGCTAGTCGTTCGCGGCGGCCAACGGCGTGGGCGCGGCGGCGTCGCCGCGGTCGGCGTGGAAGGGCGCTTGGCGCAGCAGGCGCCGGACGTGGTCGTCGGCGGCGGAGTAGTAGAAGAATGTGCCTTCCCGGCGGCCTTCGACCAGGCCGGCCAGGCGGAGTCTGGCGAGGTGCTGGCCGACGGCGTCCGGCGCGGCGCCGGCGAGCAGCCGGAACGTCTCCGCGGCAGAGGGATCTGCTCCTTCGCAGCTCGCTGGGGCGCCGGCCGGAAAGGTTTGCTGCGCAGCACCAGCGGCGCCCCGGTCGCCGCGAGCGGCGCGGCCACCGTGTCGCGGGCGCCAGCGCGGAGCCGGTCGGCGAAGCCCAGCGCCGCGGCGGAAACACCGTCGACGCGCATCACCACCGTGGTCCCTTGCCGCAACCGCTGCCGGACGAGAGTTCGAGACCGGGCTGATCGTCTACGACGGGCACACCGAGGTCGCCCGCCGCTCACGGCTCCTGGCCAAAGGCCGATCCCGGCTGGACCTGGACTTGGACCTGGGCCTGGACCACTACCTGGAGATCCTGGTCCGCAAACCCGGCGCGCTGCCCGGCGCGACCGCTCGGGCAAGTCCGCGCCGCCGACGAGTTCACTCCGGGGCGGCGGGCGCGCGGTAGGCGCCGTCGGCGATGACGGTCGCGCCGCGGGTCGTGCGGGCTGCGGTGGAGTCGTCGTCGACGGTGCCGTCGTTGCGGTTGGCCGGTTCCGGGTCGCCGACCCCGACCACGACGCGGGCGTCGGCGTGGATGACGACCTGCATCTTCACCGAGTACCGGCGGTTCTTCGAACGCGCGGCGATCCGTCGTCGCGGTTGCCGTCGGTGATGAGGACCCGCACGGGTGAGGGCCGGTGATCGCGTGAGCAGCGGCGCGGGCCGGTCGATGATGCGGCGTACCGCAGCCGGCTTGATCCCGAACAGCGACGCAACCGCCGCATCGTCAGAATCGGAGGTACGTCGCGACCAGCGGCACCCCGGTCGGCCAGACCGAGGGGGTCAGGGGCCGCGACCGGCCCTCCGGCCTACTTCCGGTGGATCGTGTAGTGCAGGACGAGGAACGGCAATCCGTACAGCGCGAACGCGTGCTCGGCTCGCAGTTCGCCGTCCGTCTCGTAGACGTCGAGCTGCTCGGCGAACCCGGGGACGGCCAGCGTGGTGAGCTCCCGGGTGCCGGGGTCGACGTAGGACAGATAGTGGCCGGGATGGGCCAGCCGACTGCGGCTGGTCAGCACGAGACCCCCGTCCGGGCGGGGCCCGGGGAGCAGCGTGGCCGTGAAGCTCCCCTGCGGCACCGGGAAGCCCACGCTGACGTAGCCGCGCCCCTCGTGCCGGTAGGTGGTGTAGATGCCGACGTAGATGGGCTCGTCGGTGTCGGCGAACGAGCGGATCCACCCCCGGACGCCCACGACATCGCCGCCGTCCGGCGTGATCGTGTCGATGCGGCTGCGTACTCCGCGGAGCGTCTCGCGCTGGTTCATCGGCACGTTGGCCTGGCCCACCGGACGGGCCACGAACGTGCGGTAGAGCAGGTAGCCCGGCCGCACCCAGTGCCGCCACTCGGGCACGATGTCGAGCCGGAACCGGGTGGTGTGTTCGTAGAACTCGCGGACCAACGGCTGGACGTGCGCCGGATCGAAATCCGGGCCGGCCAGGTCGTCGAGCGAGGCCACGATCCCGACGTCGGGGGCGTCGGCCTCGTACCGGCCGCCGATCACCTCGGCGAGCTCGCGAACGTAGCCGGTGCCGACGTAGCGCGAACGCGCTTCGAGCGGAACGACGAACGGCAGTTCGTCGGCCGGCGTGGCCTCGGCCAGCAAGCTCACCTGGGCGTCCCGGAAGAGCAGGGCGGACACCACCCGGAACGCGACCACCGCGCCCGCCGCCACCGCACCGGCATCCTGGCTGCTCGATCGACGGCGGCCGGCCCAGTGCCAGGCCGCGCCCACGGCCGCACCGACCACCGGGCCGAGCGCCACCTTCTGCGGCCGCAGCCCGAGCGCGCCGGCCACCGCGCCGGACGCCGTGCCCACCGCCATCGGACCGGCACCGGTGATGCGTCCGCCGAGCCGGCCCACCGGGGCCGCCATCGCGCCGCTCATCACGACCCGCGACCACCACGCCGGAATCTCCCCGGGCCGCTGCCGGGCGCGGGCCACCGCCTCGGTCACGACCAGCGTCACCGCTCCGGCGACCGCCGCCCGGCCCCGCCGGCGTCGCGCCACCGAGGCTCCGGCCAGTGCCCCCACCGCGGCCGCGACGACCAGCTCGCCCAGGCGTTCACGACCGCCCGGACGTCGCCCGAGCTCGGTGGCCAGCATGTACGCACGCTAGCGCACCCGTGGCCGACGACTCAGAGGACGGTCACGAACCACAGACCCCCGACCATCCAGACGACGAAGACCACCCACAGCACCGTCACCTGGTAGCCGATGACGAGCCGCTGCGGCCTCCGCACGTCGTACCGCACCGGCACCACCCGGCCCGGGCGGTACCGCGTCCAAGCCGTGGAGAACCGGTCGGTGCCGTACTGGAGTCGTCCGTCCGGCGTCCGGTACTCCACGACCGGCGCGCGGGTCGAACCGTCCCCGAGCGGGGTTCTGACGTTGTCCACGACGACGCCGGTGGTGGCCGGCCAGGTGACGAGCCGACGGACGTTGCTGACGAGTTGCCAGACGCCCAGCGCCAGGAAGAGCAGCACGCCGGCCGCGAGAAGCCCCGTGTCCATGAGCCCGCACCCTACCGACGCCCCCTCCCCGCCTCCCGCCGGCAACCGACCGGCGCCCGCGCCCGACCGGCGCCCGCCCCCGCGCCCGCAGGCGACCGGCGCCCGCTACCGCGGGCTACCGGCGGCCGAGCGCCCGGACCGTCCAACCAGCCGCCCGCCACACCGACGCATCCAAGGCGTTGCGCCCGTCCACCAGCGCCCTCGCCGCCACCACCTCGCCGAGCGCCTCCGGGTCCAGCTCCCGGTACTCGTCCCACTCGGTCAGATGCAGCACCACGTGCGCACCCTCGCAGGCCTTCTGCGCGCCCGGCGAATAGTCCAACCCCGGGAACGCGGCCCTCGCGTTGTCGACCCCCTGTGGGTCGTGCACGGTGACCCGCGCGCCCTCGGCCCGGATCGCCGACGCCACGGCCAGCGCGGGTGAGTCGCGCACGTCGTCGCTGTCGGGCTTGAACGTCGCCCCCAGCACGGCCACGTTCCGGCCCGCGAACGAGCCCCCGACCAGCTCCCGCGCCAGCGTTACGGCCCGCGCGCGACGACGGAGGTTGATCTCGTCCACCTCGCCGAGGAACCCCAGCGAGACGCCGAGCTCGGCCGCCCGGTGACGGAACGCCCGGATGTCCTTCGGCAGGCAGCCGCCGCCGAAGCCGATCCCGGCCCGGAGGAACTGGCGCCCGATCCGGACGTCGTAGCCGATCGCCTCGGCCAGCGTCGCGACGTCGCCGCCGGTCGCCTCGCAGACCTCGGCCATCGCGTTGATGAACGAGATCTTGGTGGCCAGGAACGAGTTCGCGGCCACCTTGACCAGCTCCGCGGTCGCCAGGTCGGTGCTCACCCAGGGCACGCCGGCCGCCAGCATCGGCGCGTACACCTCACGCAGCACGGCCTCGGCCGACGACGACGTCACGCCCACGACCAGCCGGTCCGGGCGCAGCGTGTCCTCCACCGCGAACCCCTCCCGCAGGAACTCCGGGTTCCACGCCACCTCGGCCGGCACCCGGGCGGCCAGCCGCGCCGCCGTCCCTACCGGTACGGTCGACTTGCCGACGACCAGCGCCCCCGGACGCAGCCCGGCCGCCAGATCCGCGACCGCGGCGTCCAGGTAGGTGAGATCGGCCGCCTGCGACCCCGGCTGCTGGGGCGTCCCCACACAGAGGAAATGGACGTCGCCGAAGGCGGCGGCCTCGGCCGACGACGTCGAGAAGCGCAGCCGGCCGGACGCCAGGTTCCGCGTCAGCACCTCCGGGAACCCGGGCTCGAAGAACGGCGCCCGACCCTCGGAGAGCGCGGCGATCCTGGCCGCGTCGACGTCGACGCCGAGCACCTCGTGCCCGATCTCCGCCAGGCAGGCCGCGTGGACCGCGCCGAGGTAGCCGGTGCCGATGACGGTCAGCCTCACTGGCCGCTCCCCACGACGAGGCCGGCCTCGTAGCCGTACGGGTTCAGCCGCTGGAACTCCCAGGCGTCGCGCACCATCGCGTGCAGGTCGCGCGTCGTGCGCCAGCCCCACGCGGACGCGGCCCTGGCCGGATCGGCGATCAGCATCGCCACGTCACCCGGCCGCCGCGACACGACCCGCGCCGGGATCTCGACCCCGCACGCCTCCCGGAACGCCGCCACGAGCCCGAGCACCGACGTGCCCACGCCGGTACCGAGGTTGAACACGGAGAAGCCCGGCTCCAGCTGGGACAGCGCCACCCGGTGCCCGTCGGCGACGTCCATGACGTGGATGTAGTCACGCACGCAGGTGCCGTCCGGCGTCTCGTAGTCGCCGCCGAAGACCTGCAGCTCGGGCCGCCGTCCGATCGCGACCTGCATCATGTACGGCATCACGTTGTTCGGCACCCCGCGGGGGTCCTCGCCGAGCAGGCCCGACGAGTGCGCCCCCACCGGGTTGAAGTACCGCAGCGCGACCGCGTTCAGCTCCGGGTAGCGACGACAGGCATCCGCGATGATGTTCTCGCAGAACCACTTCGAGCGCGCGTACGGGTTCGTCGGCGCGGCCGGCTCGGCCTCGCCGAGCGGCACGGTGGACGTCTGTCCGTAGATCGAGCACGACGACGAGAAGACCAACTCGCGGACGCCGTGGGCGAGCATCGTGCGCAGCAACGACGTCGTCGCGCTGACGTTGACGTCGTAGTACTCCAGCGGGAGCTCGACGGACTCGCCGACCGCCTTCTTCGCGGCGAAGTGGATCACCGCGTCGATCGGGTGTGCTTCGAAGACGCTCCGGAGCAGCGAGGAATCGCGGAGATCGCCCTCGTGCAGCGCGGTGATCGGCCGCCCGGCGGCCTTGTCGATCCGGTCGATCACGGCCGGCGAGCTGTTCGAGAAGTCGTCGACGACGACCACCGCGTGGCCGTGCGCGAGCAGTTCGACGCAGGTGTGGCTGCCGATGAAGCCGGCACCGCCGGTGACCAGCACAGTTCTCATGAGTTTCCCAAGGCCGCAAGGACGTGGAGCAGCCGAACGACGTCGTCGAGCTGGTACAGCAACTTCAGGGATCCGAACGGGTAGTGGGTCACCGCGACGACGAACGGCACGATGACGAGCGTCGCCAGGAAGAACGGGAGCGCGACGGTCCTGCGGAAGGCCTGGGCGAAGCCGACGCGGGCGTTGCGTGCGGCCTCGCGGGCGTGCATCCACGGCACGAACAGCCCCACCCACGCGTACGCGTTCGCGGCGAACAGGCAGAGCAGCAGGTAGCCGCCGGACCGGGTGTGCAGCACGAGCTCACCGACCAGCGCGGTAGCGGACATCGCCAGGCTGATCGCGAAGTACGGGACGAGCAGGCTCGTCGGCAGCTTCTCGAACCCGTCGCTGCCCTTCGGCGTGACCCGGAAGTTGATCGGCTTCGGCCGCACCTTCTGCACCAGCGCGGCCAGCACCCCGCGCAGGTTGAGCGGCCAGCGGGTGAGCATGTACAGCCAGTCTTCCCAGCTGATGAGCGGCGCCCGGTTCGGCCGCCGCACGCCTCCGCCGCGCAGCACCAGGACGACGCCCAGCAGCCACACGTTCACGGCCCCGAAGCGGAGGATGAACTCCAGGTACGGGACGTCGACCCACTGCAGCCCGGTGAGGACGGCCACCGGCGCCAGCAGCAGCCCGGCCGCCGTCGTCGCGGTGAGCAGCGGGTAGTACAGCAGCGCGTGCAGGAACCGGATCCGCAGTGACCAGGGCATCCGGCGCAGGTGCCGGGTCATGTTCAGCAGCACGGTCGTGAGGCTGCGCGACCACTGGAACTCCTGGGTCAGCATCGCCGCGAACGTCGGCGGCCCCTCGCCGTGGGCCTCGGCCTCGAGCGCGAACGCGCCGTGCCACCCGGCCGAGCTCAGCAGGTACGTCGTCGTGAAGTCCTCGGCCAGCTCGGGGCCGACGCCGCCGATGTCGCGCAGCGCCCGGGTCCGGACCGCGTAGTGCGAGCCGATGCACGACGGGGCGTAGCCGCCGTTGCAGCCGGCCTGGTACGGCCCGTGGAAGGCCGCCTCCCGGTACAGCCGCCCCCGCGCCGACCACGACGACGACGCGTTCGTGTCGCAGACGCTCGGCGCGGCCACGTACCCGATCGAGTCGTCGGCGAACGGCCGCACCATCTCGCGGAGATAGGAAGAGTGGGGGATGTGGTCGCAGTCGAGCTGGCTGACGACGTCGTAGTCGCGGTAGCCGTAGTGGTCGTAGAAGTACGCGAGGTTGCCCTCCTTGCACTTCTTCCGCCGCGGCCAGGTCTCCCGCTGGTACTCGAGCTGCCCTCGCCGGGTGGAGACCCGGACGCCGTGCGCGGAACACCAGCGCAGCGTCTCGTCGCTCGGGTCCTCGTCGCAGATCCAGACGTCGTACCGGGAGGGGAAGTCCTGGCGGAGCATCGCTTCGAGCGTCGTCCGGGCGGTCTCCCAGGGCTCGGACGGCGCCTTGGTGACGCAGAACGCGACCCGGAGGTCGGGCACGCGCAGCCGCGGATTGATCGTCGTGATCCGGTTGAAGCGCAGGATCGGCAGGATCGGGTAGATCGACAGGTAGGCCAGCAGCGCGCTGTTGATCACCAGGCCGGCCCAGCCGTGCCGGTGCTCCGGCCGTAACCACCAGACCCAGAACGCGACGAGCGTCGCCAGCCACGCGGCCGTCAGCAGGTGGACGAGAACCCGGCGCGCGGGCCGGAGCGCGGGGACGAACGTGTCCGGCAGCAACGCGTGCCTGCGCACCCGGCGGGCGCGCATGGCCGGACCGCTGGCCGGCGTCCCGAGCACCTTCCCGCCGGAGAGACGGCCGATCGCCGCCTCGTACGACGTGGCGCCGAACCCCACCCCGATGGGTGCCGACGCCTCGTACGGATCGTAACCGGCCGAATCCCACCCGAGATCGATCAGAATCGTCTCGTCCCATTCCGAAGTATTGTGTCGGGAAACGGGCCCAACCATGCATTCTCCTGGGCGTTACGTGGCAATTACCCAGCGAATTGTCGGGGGTCGATTTCCGTCCGGGCGGCTGTAAAAGTAAGTGGCGCAAAGGACCTGGTCAAGTACGCATCGGCGGCCGGGCTTCCAGCGGAAACGCGAAAGGCGCCAATCGGTCTTCCGGCTTGAGAATAAATTGCTGAAACCGACTCTTAACGCGCCCCGAATTTCCTCGGAGAGCAATTTCACAGGCGCTGAGTTGGGGAGCTGGGCAGCCGATCGCTAGAGTTGCCTCGTTCCGAATTCCCTGGGGGATAGATGCGCGTGGTGGTGACCGGCGGAGCCGGCTTCCTGGGTTCGCACCTGGCGGCGAGTCTGTGCCGCCGCGGCGACCAGGTGATCTGCGTCGACAACTTCTCCACCGGACGCCGGGAGAACATCGAGCCGCTGCTCGGCGACCCGTCCTTCACGCTGATCGAGGCCGACGTCACCGAGGGTCTGGACGTCCCCGGCCCGGTCGACGCGGTCGCCCACCTGGCCAGCCCCGCCTCCCCGCCCGACTACCACCGCCTGCCGCTCGAGACGCTCGCGGTCGGCAGCCGCGGCACCGAGTACGGGCTCCGGCTCGCGGCCCGCCACCGGGCCCGGTTCGTGCTGGCGTCGACCAGCGAGGTCTACGGGGACCCGGTCGTCCACCCGCAGCGCGAGGAGTACTGGGGCAACGTCAACCCGGTCGGTCCGCGCAGCGTCTACGACGAGGCCAAACGGTACGCCGAGGCGGTCACGATGGCGTACAAGCGCAGCTACGACCTCAACGCGGGCATCGTGCGGATCTTCAACACGTACGGCCCGCGGATGCGCCCGCAAGACGGCCGGGTGGTCACCAGCTTCATCACCCAGGCGCTGGTCGGCGACCCGCTGACGATCTACGGCGACGGCGAGCAGACGCGCAGCTTCTGCTACGTCGACGACCTCATCGCCGGCATCGTCGCGATGATCGACAGCGACGTGACCGGGCCGATCAACCTCGGCAACCCGGTCGAGTGGACGGTCGCCCGGCTGGCGGAGGAGATCCTCCGGATCACCGGGTCGCCGTCGGTGATCGAGAACCACCCGCTGCCGACCGACGACCCGACCCGGCGCCGGCCCGACATCACGCTCGCCCGGCAGCTGCTCGGCTGGGAGCCGGTGGTTCCGGTCGAGGAAGGCCTGCGCCGGACGATCGACTGGTTCCGGTCCCGTCCCGAGGAACTGTTAGCCGCCGCGCCTGCGCTCTCCGGCGCCCAGCCGGGCGGCGTCGAAGTTCTCTCCTGAACTGCCCTTCCGGAGAGAAAGAAGCCCGCCCCGGTGCCCGGGGCGGGCTTCGTCCGGAAGACGGCTCAGCTCAGGCGCTCGAGCACCATCGCCATGCCCTGGCCGCCGCCGACGCACATCGTCTCGAGGCCGAACTGCTTGTCGTGGGTCTGCAGGTTGTTCAGCAGCGTCCCGGTGATGCGGGCGCCGGTCATCCCGAACGGGTGGCCGAGCGCGATCGCGCCGCCGCTGACGTTGAGCCGGTCGAGGTCGATGCCCAGGTCCCGGTACGACGGGATGACCTGCGCGGCGAACGCCTCGTTGATCTCGACCAGGTCGATGTCGGAGATCGCCATCCCGGCCCGGCCCAGCGCCTGCTTGGACGCCTCCACCGGCCCGTAGCCCATGATCTCGGGCGAGAGCCCGGTGACGCCGGTCGAGACGATCCGGGCCAGCGGGGTGAGGCCGAGCTGCTTGGCCTTCGCGCCGGACACGATGATCACCGCGGCCGCGCCGTCGTTCAGCGGGCACGCGTTGCCCGCCGTCACGGTGCCGTCGGGGCGGAACACCGGCTTGAGCCCGGCCACCTTCTCGTACGTCGTCCCCGGCCGCGGGCCGTCGTCGGTGCTGATCACGGTGCCGTCGGGCAGCGTCACCGGGGTGATCTCCCGCTCGAAGAACCCGTTCGCGATGGCCTTCTCGGCCAGGTTCTGCGACCGCACCGCGAACTCGTCCTGGTCCTGCCGGGACACGTTCTTCAGCTGGGCCAGGTTCTCCGCCGTCTGGCCCATCGCGATGTAGACGTCGGGCAGCGCGTCGTTCTCACGCGGGTCGTTCCACGTGAAGCCGCCGCCGGTCGCGTCGTCCGAGCGCTTCTGGGCGTCCAGGAACAGCGGGTTCGTGGTGCCGGGCAGCCCGTCCGAGCTGCCCTTGACGAACCGCGAGACGGCCTCGACGCCGGCCGAGATGAACGCGTCGCCCTCGCCGGCCTTGATCGCGTGGAACGCCATCCGGGTGCTCTGCAGGGAGGACGAGCAGTACCGGGTGATCGTCGTGCCGGGGAGCGTGTCGTAGCCGAGCAGCACGGCCACGACCCGGGCCATGTTGTAGCCCTGCTCGCCGCCGGGCAGGCCGCAGCCCAGGATCAGGTCGTCGATCGTCGTGGGGTCGAGGGCCGGCACCTTGTCGAGCGCGGCGCGGACGATGGTCGCGGTCAGGTCGTCCGGCCGGACGTCCTTCAGCGAACCCTTGACCGCGCGCCCGATCGGTGACCGCGCGGTGGCGACGATGACGGCGTCGCGGTCGGCGAACTCAGTCACGGTGGTCCTCCCAGTGACGTGGTTGATGTCTGGGACGTTACCGCTCAGTACAGCCGAACGCTGTTAGTTAGAACTCACGCGGGGCCGAGGCGGCCCGGGAGGCCTCGTACACCACCGGGTACAGCGCCAGCGCCCACAACTGGTACCCGTCGGCCGAGGGGTGGTAGCCGTCGGCCGAGAGCGTGCCGGCGTCGGCCCGGAACACCCCGCCGGTACGCCCGGCCAGGTCGACGACCCCGGCCCCGGCCTCGGCCGCCGCCCGTCCCGACGCGGCCGCGACCCGGCGCCCCGACCAGGCCATGATCTCGCGCAGCGGCTGCCCGAAGTTGCGGGCCGCGCCCAGGTCGGGACACGTGCCGACGACCACCGCGGTGCCGGCCGTGACCAGCCGCCGCACGGTCGCCGTGAGCTCGTCCTCCACGACCTCGATCGGCGTGAACGCGATCGCGTCCTCGCCCCCGATCAGGATCACCGCCACGTCCGGCACGCCGTGCACCAGGACGCGCGCGACCTGGGCGTCCAGATCCGCCGTGCGGGAGCCGGCGACCGCGCCGGACGACAGGTGGATCCGCCGTCCGGCGGAGGACAGCAGTTCGGCCAGGCGGCCACCGACCGTCTCGCCGGTCACCGCGACGCCGAGCCCGGCGGCGGTCGAGTCGCCGAGCATCACCAGCCGCAGCGGCCGGCCGGCGCCGAACACTCCGGATCCGGGAGGAGCCAGGTCGGCCGAGAGGTAGCGCCGGCGGCGGGCCAGCAGCCCTTCGATGGCCAGTACGGAGACGGCGCCACCGGCTGCCGTCGCCGCCGCGGTCGCCGCTGCGGCTGCGATCGTCGTCAGCTTCATACCGCCCCCTTCTGCTCACTCCAAGGGCTGCCCCGTCGAGCCTCTCCTCGAAACGCTACCGCCCCGGGGCATCGGCGAATCGATTCACTACACCGCGCTCGGTGCGCTCCCGACCGTCGGTGCGCCGCCGAACAGGCGAATTCGGTGGCGGAGTTCGACCCAGCGTCCCCACGGGCCTCGTTCGCGCCCGCCGACCTCGGCCGGTGCGACCTCGGTGCCGGCCGCCTCGGCCGCCGCGACCGCGGCGTCGACCAGCGACCGGACGCCCTCGCCGCGGCGCGGCTCGACCGCCGCGTCGGGACCCAGGCCGAGCGCGGCCGCCGCGGACGGCAGCATCGCGTCGACGGCCCGACCGTAGCCGGCCGCCGACGGGTGGAACCGGTCCGGCGAGAACATCTCGACCGGGTGCGCGGCGAACTCCGCCCCGAGCAGGTCGCCCAGCGATACGGTCCGGCCGCCGGCCTCGACGGTGGCGACGGTCTGCGCCGCCGCCAGGTCACGACTCCAGCGGCGGACGATGAACCGCAGCGGCTGCGGGATCGGCCGGATCGTCCCCAGGTCGGGGCAGGTACCCACGACGACCTCGGCGCCGGCGTCGACCAGTCGCCGCACGGCCGAACGGAGTTGGGCGACCGCGATCGCCGGCCGGGTCTTGTGGGTGACGTCGTTCCCGCCGATGAAGATCAGCGCCAGCTCCGGCCGGCCCGGGAGCACCGCGTCGACCTGAGCGGCCAGGTCGCAGCTCCGGGCCCCGATCTCGGCCGCCGACACCACGTCGACCGGGCGGTCGGAGAGCCGGGCCAGACCGGTGCCGAACAGCGCGCCGGGAGTCTCGGCGACGGTTCCGACGCCGTAGCCGACCATGCTCGAGTCGCCCAGCAGGGCGAGGCGCACCGGGATGCCGTCGGCGGCGCCGTAGCGGCCGTCGGCGGGCGGCGGACCGACCTCCAGCGGCTGGATCGCCCGGCGGGCCAGGGTCGCCTGGCCCAGCAGGAGTCCGTAGAAGGCAGCGCTGAGGAGCCCGAGGCCGCCTCCGCCGTAGGCCGCGCCGATCGCGACCTGTTTCACGTGAAGTGCTCGACCATCCACGTGTCACCTCCTGCTCACGCCGTGTGACGGCGCCGTTACTCGGCTCAGGTCCGCCACTGCTGACTCGCGCCGCGATGCGTCCGGTCCGTCGCGGGGAATCCCACGACCGCCCGGTGCATCCGCGGCGCTCCCTCCAAAGTAGCTCGCCGTCGGCTATGTCACTCTCCGTCTATCGGTCATCCGTCACACCCGGAATGTCAGGCGCTCAGTTGCCTTCGGAGTTGCGCCACCCGGATACTCCTAGCCCGCACCCATATGTCGACGGGAGAGACGCGCGTGCGCCGAGGGTTGGTTCTGGTCGCCCTGGCGTTGGCGTCCGCCGTCACTTCGGTTCTGCTCGCGGTGGCCGTCAACGTGGCTACCGGTGGTGAGCTGCCGGGGCGGCTGGCCCCGCTCGAGCCGCTGGCCTGGCCCGCGGTCGCGCTGGCCGGGCTGGTCACCGCGTTGCTGGCGTTCTGGCAGCAGCGTCCGGCCGAGCCGCCGCGCCGGCCGGTGTCGGGCGAGGGCCGCCGGGGGAGCCCGGCCGAGCTGCCCGCCGCGCCCGCGCTGTTCACCGGCCGCGACCGGGAGATGCAGGAGATCCTGACCGCGGCCGAGGACGGTGCTCCGGTGGTGGCGGTCTCCGGACCGGCCGGCGTCGGGAAGTCCGCGCTGGTCCTGCAGGTCGCGCACCGGCTCGCCGCCAGGTATCCGGACGGCGTGCTGTTCGTCCGCCTCCGCGGGGCGAGTCCGGAGCCCGCCGACCCGGCCGACGTCCTCGGCCGGCTGCTGCGCACCCTGGGTTCCGGTCCGGACCAGGCCGACGTCGTCGAGCTGCGCGGTGACGCCGACGCACTGGCCGCCCGGTTCCGGTCCCGGATCGCCGGGCGTCGCTTCCTGATCGTGCTGGACGATGCGGGCACCGCCCGTCAGGTCCGCCCGCTGTTACCCGGGACGCCCGGCTCCCTGGTGCTGGTGACCAGCCGTCCGGTGCTGGCCGAACTCGACGCGGCCACGCTCGTCCGGCTCGAGGTGTTCTCGCTGGACGAGGCCCGCGACCTGCTGGTCCGGCTGGCCGGCGCGGATCGCGTGCACGCCGACCCGGCCGCCACCGAGGCCGTGCTCCGGGCCTGCGGCAACCTGCCGCTGGCGGTCGCGATCGCCGGGAGCCGGCTGCGGGCCCGCCCGTCGTGGTCGATCAAGACGATGGCCGACCGGCTGGCCGACGAGGGCCGCCGGCTCGACGAGCTGAGCTCCGGCCACGACGCGGTGCGGGCCAGCGTCGCCGCCACCTACGTCGAACTCGACGCCTACCACCAGCGGGTGTTCCGGCGACTGGGCGCACATCCGGGCACCGACTTCGACGCCCCGGCCGCGGCCGCGCTGGCCGACCTGATCCCGGCCGGAGCCGTGCCCGCCCTCGACCGGCTGGTCGAGCGTCAGCTGGTGGAGGTCGTGACCAGCGACCGGTACCGGCTGCACGACCTGCTGCGGCTGTTCGCGGCCGAGCAACTCGGCGACGGGTCCGAGTACCCGGACGCGCTGCGCCGCCTGGCCCGGCACTACGCCGAGCGCGTCACCGGCCCCGACCAGGATCTGTACGAGCCCGGCTACGTCGGCGACGAACCGGCCGAGGCCGCCGCGGTGGACGTCGAGCGCGAGAACATCATCGCGACGGCGTCGACGGCCGAGGCCGCCGGTCTGCACGAGGCGGCCTGGGAGCTGGCCGTCGCGGCCGAGCCCGCATTCGCCCGGTACCCGTACCACGCCGACGCCCGGCGGCTCTGGGACGCCGGTCTCGCCGCCGCCCTGGCCCTCGGTGAGCCCGAGCGGATCGCGCGGGCGGAGTACGGGATGGGCCGCGCCGCCCAGTACAGCGGCGACGTGCAGCGCGGGCTGGACCACGCCCGGGCGTCCCTCGAGTGGTGGGAGCGAACCGACGACGAGCGGAACAGCGCGGCCGCGCACCGGCGCCTGGCCAGCTCTCTGCACAGCGTCGGCCGGCTGGCCGAGGCCGAGGACCACTACCAGCAGACGATCCGCCTCTGTGACCGCACGATCGCCGCCCCGGCGCCCGGCTCGCGGTGGTCCGCGGACGAGGCCCGCGCGCTGCGCGCCTCGGCGATGCGCGGTCTCGGCAGCCTGATCGTCGCGCTGGGCCGGATCGACGAAGCCGTGCAGACGCTGCAGGGCGCGGTGGAGATCCGCCGTAACGCCGGCGACAGCGCCGGGCTGGCCCGGGCGCGCACGTCGCTGGCCCGGGCGCACCGCAAGGCCGGCCGCACCGAGGTCGCGCGCGAGCTCGTCACGCCGCAGCTGGTGGTGTTCCAGCGGCTCGGAGACGCGATGTGGGAGATCACGGCGCTGCGCGAGATCGGGCGGCTGGAGCTGGCCGACGGGCGTCTGGCCCAGGCCGCCGAGCACCTGGAGTCCGCCCGCGTGCTGGCCGAGCGCAGCCGCAACCGCACCGGCGCCGGCATCACGCTGGTCGCGCTGGCCGACGTCGACCTCGCGGCGGGCCGCCCGGACGCGGCGGCCGAGCGGTTGCGCCGAGCCGCGGACGGGTTCCGGGCGGTCGGCGACCGGGTCCGGGAGGGCACCGCGCTGCTGCGGCTCGCGCTGCTGCTGACCAACCGGGGCCAGGACGTCGACGACATCGTCGAGCGCGCCCGGACCGTACTGGTCGACGTCGAACTGCCGGAGGCCGAGGAGTTGCTGGCACGCGTCCGGCGGGTGCCCGGAGCGGCCGACCCCACCCGCTCCGACCTGGGGCGCTGACCGGCGGTTACGCTCGCGGCATGCGGTATTTCGAGTCCGTCGTCGACCTGATCGGCGGCACGCCCCTCGTCAAGCTCAACTCGCTCGCCGAGGGGGTGCCCGGCACCGTCCTCGCGAAGATCGAGTACCTGAACCCGGGCGGCTCGGTGAAGGACCGGATCGCGGTCCGGATGATCGAGGCCGCGGAGAAGTCCGGCGCCCTCCGCCCCGGCGGCACGATCGTGGAGCCGACCAGCGGAAACACCGGCGTCGGCCTGGCCATCGTGGCGCAGACCAAGGGCTACCGGTGCGTCTTCGTCTGCCCGGACAAGGTCAGCGAGGACAAGCGGAACGTGCTGCGCGCGTACGGCGCCGAGGTCGTGGTGTGCCCGACCGCGGTGGAGCCGGAGCACCCCGACTCGTACTACAGCGTCTCCGACCGGCTGGTCCGGGAGATCGACGGCGCCTGGAAGCCCGACCAGTACTCCAACCCCGAGGGCCCGGCCAGCCACTACGAGACCACCGGCCCGGAGATCTGGAACGACACCGACGGCCGGGTCACGCACTTCGTCACTGGCATCGGCACCGGCGGCACGATCACCGGCACCGGGCGGTACCTCAAGGAGAAGGCCGCCGAGGCCGGCCGCTCGGTGAAGATCATCGGCGTCGACCCGGAAGGTTCGGTCTACTCGGGCGGCACCGGGCGCCCGTACCTGGTGGAGGGCGTCGGTGAGGACTTCTGGCCGAGCGCGTACGACCCGTCGGTCACCGACGACGTCGTGGCGATCTCCGACGCCGAGTCGTTCCAGGTCACGCGTCGGCTGGCCCGGGAAGAGGGGCTGCTGGTCGGCGGGTCGTGCGGGATGGCGGTCGCCGGGGCGCTGAGGGTGGCCCGGGAGGCCGGGCCGGACGCGGTGATCGTCGTGCTGCTGCCCGACGGCGGCCGGGGTTACCTGTCGAAGATCTTCAACGACGAGTGGATGGCCGGATACGGCTTCCTGAACCTCGCCGAGCGGACGCCGGGCGGGATCACGGTGGGGGAGGTGCTGCGAGCCAAGACCGAGGGCATGCCGCAACTCGTCCACACGCACCCGAACGAGACCGTGAAGACCGCGATCGACATCATGCGCGAGTACCACGTGTCGCAGATGCCGGTCGTGCGGGCGGAGCCGCCGGTGATGGCGGCCGAGATCGCCGGGTCGATCAGCGAGGCGGCGCTGCTGGAGGCGCTGTTCGAGCGGCGGGCGACGCTCAGCGACGCGGTCGAGACCCACATGGCCCCGGCGCTGCCCGCGGTGGGGTCGGGGGAATCGGTGGACGTGGCGATGAAGGCGGTCGAGGCGTCCGACGCGGCCCTGGTCCTCGAGGACGGCAAGCCGATCGGCATCCTCACCCGCCAGGACCTGCTGTTTTACCTAGCTCAGTAGTCGAGGGCGCGGGCGCGTAGCGCGTCGAGGTCGTAGACGACCACGGTGAGGCGGCTCGTGCGGAGCAGTCCCTCCGCTCGGAGGGACTGGAGGGCCTTGCTGACGGCTTCCCGGGAGGCGCCGATCCAGCCGGCCAGTTCGTCCTGGGTGAGCGGCAGCGCGATCCGGGTGCCCTCCGCAGTCGGCTGGCCGAAGCGATCGGCCAGCTCGACCAGGCGGGCCGCCACCCGGCCGAGCGTGTCGTGGGCGCCGAACTCGATCCGCTTGCGGTCGGCGTCCCGGAGGCGGTCGGCGAGCATCCGGGCCAGCAGCAGCGCCAGCCGCCCGTGCGCCCGCAGGTACTCCTCGAACGCCCCCAGCGGCAGGACGAGCGCGGTCACCGGCTCCAGCGCCTCCACGGTCGCCGACCGCGGCCGCTCGTCGATCGCCGCCAGCTCGCCGACCAGCGCCCCCGGCCCGCGCACGGCCAGCAGCACCTCGGTGCCGCCGCCGGTGCTCGAGTAGGCCTTCACCCGTCCGCTCACCAGGACGAGCACCGAGTCCGACTCGTCGCCCTCGTGGAACAGCACGTCGCCCCGGGCCCACGACCGGGGCCGGGCCATCGCCGAGAAGTCCGCGGCCTCAGCCTCGTCCAGCGCGCCCCAGAACTCCTCGGCCGGCGGGCTCGGCGGCCTCGGTGGCCTTGGCGGCTTCACAGTGCGGCCACCACGTGGGCCCGGACCGGTTGCCGGCGGCCCTTCACGGTCAGCTCGCCGAGCGAGTACGAGATCGACGCCGGGAACTCCAGCTGCTGCATCGTCGCGTCCCCGACCACCACCTGGCCCGGCTGGGCCAGCGTCTGCAGCCGGGCGGCGACGTTCACCGCATCGCCCATCGCGTTGAACCCCCGTAGCGTCTCGCTGCCGATGTTGCCGACCAGGGCCGACCCGGTGTTGATGCCGACCCGGAACCGCGGCCAGCCCGGACGATCGCCGGCGATCGCGTCGACCGCCGCCTGCATCGCGAGCCCGGCCCGCACCGCCCGCTGGGCGTGGTCGGGCTGCCGGGCCGGCGCGTTGAACAGCGCGAGCAGTGCGTCGCCGACGAACTGGACGACCGTCCCTCCATTGTCGAGGATGCACGGCACCGCAACACCGTGGTAGCGGTTGAGCATCGTCACGATCTCGCCCGGGTTCACCTGCTCGGAGAACGTCGTGAACCCGCGCAGGTCGGCGAAGAGCGCGGTGACCTCGACGATCGAGCCGCCCAGCGCGGCCTGCGCCGGGTCGGCCAGCAGCGACGCGGCCACGTCCGGGGACATGTACTGCCGGAACAGCGTGCTCAGCTCGGCGTACAGGCGGGCGTTCTCCACCGCGATCGAGAGCTGGTTCGCCAGCGCGGCGGCCAGCGCGTTCCAGGTCTCCGAACCGGCCCGCGCCGGTACCTCGACGACGCCCGCCACCTTGCCCTTCACGGTCAGCGGGTGGATCAGCCGGTCACCGTCGCGGTACGGGCCCCGCGCGGCCAGATCGTCGGGCGAATAGGCGCGCCCGGAGACGTCCAGAGTGCCGTTCGTGACCAGGCCGACCTCGACCGGGCCGTAGGCCGGACGCACGCGGGTCAGTACCTCCTGGAGGAGTTCCTGTTCACCCAGGCCGACGCGGGCCCGCTCGCCGACCGCGACCAGCGCGCCGAGCAGGGCGGAGAGCTCGCGCTCGGCGGCCAGCGCGGTACCGGCCCGGTCGAGGACCACGGCCTGACGTTCGGTGAGCCCGAACCGGTGGGCCAGCTGGGAGGCGAGCGGCTCGACGGTGGGCCGGCCGCTGCGCTCGCGGTCGCGCAGCGCGGTGACGAGTTCCTCCAGCGCGGACTCGTACTGTGCGCGCACGGCCCGGACGGTCGGCGCGAGCATCACCGCGTCGAACAGACCGGCGCTCGATCCCTCCCGCCGGTACTGGACGTACGCGCTGTAGGCGACGAACCCGAACGCGAACACCAGCAGGACGTGCCACTCCCACCACGACAGGTGCCACTTGTCGGCCAGCGTGACCGCGACCATCGCCTCGGCCAGCAGCACGAACGCGGTCAGGATGCTGACCAGCACCGCGGCCGGTGCGCGCCGGTGCAGCCGGTAGTACCGCCAGGCTGCGACCAGGTAGAGGACGACCGCGAGGATCGCGACGCCGATCAGTGGGCCCTCGACGTCGCGGACCTGCTGCGGGGCGTTCAACGGCGGTAGATCGAGGAGCTGGCCGACGCCCCACAGCGCCATCAGCGCGGTCAGGCCGATCCAGAGCGGCTTGCGGATCGCCAGCACCCGCGCGGAGTTCAGCGGCAACGACGACGCGGCCGCGAACACCGCGGAGATCGCCAGCCCGGTCGGCTGGGAGAGGTCGAAGCCGATGTTCGCGTGGTCGACCAGCACGCCCGGCGTGGCCAGCGCGTGCAGCAGGAAGAACCCGGCCGACGACAGGAAGCACAGCGACACCAGGAACAGCCGCGCGTCGCGTCGGTTCATCGCCGCGTTGGTCATCGCGATGCCGGGCAGCAGGCTGATCGCGGCGACGTTGAGCACCAGCCAGAAATGGCTCGGCGGATGGTGCCAGAGCACGTCGGCGGCCGGGTGGGCGAGCAGGAGCCAGAGCCCGCCCAGCGGCACCAGCAGGTGCATCGCCCACACGACGGCACGCACCGGCTGCACGGTGGGAGGAAGGGATGTCATCCGGGTGTCCGGTAGGCGACAGGCAGCGCACTGTGCGTATTTCTGCACGGACTTGGGGTCGCGCTCGGTATCACAGTGGAGGGGACCACGTTGCGGCCAGACCTGGAGACGTCATGAGCCACAGAGGACCACTCCTCACCCTCCTGTCCGGAGCGGTGGTCGCCGCTGTGCTTCTGACTCTCAGCTCGCAGGCCAACCACGAGAGCACCAGCACGGCTGCGCCCGCCGCCAATACATCCCAGCCGAGCGCGCCGCCCAGCGCCATCCCCTCTTCCGCCGACCCGGCGCCGTCGGCCGGTGGGAGCTCGAAGCCCCCGGTCGCGACCCGCAAAGCGGTGTTCGCCGGACGGGTCGTGGGCGGCCGGGCGACCGTCGCCATCTCGGTCAAGAACGGGAAAGCGGTCGCGTACTTCTGCGACGGCAAGAAGACCGAGGCCTGGATGACCGGCCCGGCCGCCGGTGGCGACCTCGACCTCGAGGGTGCTCCGGGCGGAACGCTCACCGGCACCTACGGACGGACGAAGGCGGCCGGCACGGTGACCGCGGGCGGGCAGCAGTGGAAGTTCGACGCTCCGCTGGTGACCTCGCCGTCCGGGGTCTACCGGGGCACCGCGCGGGTGCAGGGCGCCCGGGTGGTGGCCGGCTGGATCGTGCTGCCCGACGGCAGTCAGGTCGGCGTCGCGAGCGTGGACGGGCAGCCGGAGCCGGCGCCTCCGATCGATCTCAACTCCAAGACCGCGACGGTCGACGGCGGCCGGGTGCCGGTCGCCGAGGCCGAGCCGGCTGCCTGAGGAGCGTCGCGATGACCTGGAACCCCGATCCTGACGAATCACCGACGCGCGCGTTCTCGGCGCCCACGCGGACGGCTGCTCCCCAGCCGGCGCGTCCTTCCACCGTGGCGAAGCTGATCGTTCCGCTGGCGATCGGGGCCGGGGTGGCGGTCGTGCTGGGGACGTACGGAAAGCTGCACACGCCGACCGGGATCGCGGTCAGCGTCGCCGGGTTCTCCGGGCCGTTGCAGGTGAAGGTGTGGCTGGCCACGATGGCGATCGTGTTCGCGGTCGTGCAGCTGGTCACCGCGCTGGCGATGTGGGGCAAGCTGCCGCTGCGCGGCTCCTGGGTGAGCCCGGTGCACCGGTGGTCCGGCCGGATCGCGTTCCTGCTGACGCTGCCGGTCGTCGTGCACTGCCTCTATGCGCTGGGGTTCGCCGATTACAGTCTGCGAACACTGCTTCACTCGATCCTGGGGTGCTTGTTCTTCGGTGCGTTCACCACGAAGATGCTCGTGCTGACGAAGAACGGGCTGGCCGGGTGGGTATTGCCGGTGTTCGGCGGGGTGGTGTTCGCCGCGCTCGTGGGGGTGTGGGCGACGTCGGCGGCCTGGTTCTTCTCGACCTCGGGCCTGCAGTTCTGAACTTTTCCGGGGTGGCTCCCGTGAAGTTCTGCGGTGCCTGTGAAGATCTGGTGTGGCCTGGCTGAGCCGTAGCAGTCTGTGCTACTGATTGAGCACTCAACTACTACACGTACTACTACATCTCAGCCTAACCCGAGGAGAACGTATGGATACCGAGATCCGCGGCCTACTGAACCGCCGATCGGTGCTCGCCGGGGCCGGAGCGGTCGGGGTGACGCTGGTCGCCAGCGCCTGCTCGACCTACGGCGACAACAGCAGCAGCGGTGACTCCGCGGCCGCGTCCAGCGCGCCCGCCTCCGCTCCGAGCTCGGGCGCGGCCACCGGGGAGGCCCCCGCGGCCGACGCGATCGCCAAGGTCGCCGACATCCCGGTCGGCGGCGGCAAGATCTTCGACGACGTGGTGATCACCCAGCCCCAGGCTGGGACGATCAAGGCCTTCTCGAACGTCTGCACCCACCAGGGCTGCAAGGTCAACAAGGTCGACACGACGATCGACTGCCCGTGCCACGGCAGCAAGTTCTCGCTCACCGACGGCTCGCCGACCGCGGGCCCGGCGACGAAGCCGCTGGAGTCGAAGAACGTCTCGGTGAACGGCGATTCGATTTCGCTGGCGTGAGTCCGTCGCTCGCGTGGGCTGAGCGTTAGCGCTGGACCGATAGTGTTTTCTCGTGGATCTCGACGCCTACGTGGCCGAACACGAGGGGGAGTGGCGCCGGCTCGAGCAGCTGCTCGGCCGGCGGCGCCTCACCGGCCAGGAGAGCGACGAGCTGATCGCGCTCTACCAGCGGGCGGCCACGCACCTCTCCGCGGTCCAGAGCCGCGCGCCCGACCCGGCGCTCGTCGGGCGGCTGTCGCGCCTGGTGGCGCGGGCGCGGTCGGCGGTCACCGGGAGTACCGCGCCGTCATTGGTGACGTTCGCGCGGTTCTTCACGGTCGGGTTCCCGGTCGCGGTGTACCGGGCCTGGCCGTGGTGGTGCGGGGTGGCGACCGCATTCTCGGCGGTCGCGTTCGGGATGATCGCGTGGTTCGGTACGCACCCGGCGCTGGCGAGGCAGCTGGCGCCCGATTCGGTGCTGAAGCAGCTGGTCGAGCATGAATTCGCTGATTACTACTCGGAGAACCCGTCCCAGGACTTCGCCGCCCAGGTGTGGACGAACAATGCGCTGATCGCGGCGCTGTGCCTGTTCTCGGGGGTGCTGATCTTCCCGGTGCTGATCGTGCTGTTCGAGAACGCGGTCAACGTGGGCGAGATCGGCGGGGTGATGGTCGCGTACGGGCGCACGGACGTGTTCTTCGGTCTGATCACGCCGCACGGGCTGCTGGAGCTCACCGCGGTGTTCGTCGCGGCCGGGGCGGGCCTGCGGATCGGCTGGTCGTGGATCGCGCCGGGCCGCGGCCGGACCCGCTCCCAGGCGCTGGCCGAGACGTCCCGGGCGGCGGTGCTGATCGCGCTGGGGCTCGTCGTGGTGCTGGCTATTTCCGGGGTGATCGAGGCGTTCGTGACCCCGTCGGGCCTGCCGACGTGGGCGCGGATCTCGATCGGGGTTGCCGCGTTTGCGGGGTTCTTGGCGTATGTGGTGGTGCTGGGAGGGCGTGCGGCTCGGGCCGGTGAGACGGGGGATCTGGCGGTGGGGGAGCGGGAGGATTTGGCTCCGACGGTGTGAGGGTTGGGGTTGGGGGTGGCTCGGTGGCTCTCCCGGCTGCCGTATCCGGCGTGGCATTACCGGCTGGTCGCGGGTCTCGTGGTCGCGGCCTCGTAGACGATGCCACGTCGGTGGCGGCGAGGCTTGGGTGGGAGATCGTGGCCGGGCCTGCGGGTGCAGTCGCGTAGGCGGCCATCGATGGTGCTGCTGTCGCTGGGCGCAGCGAGTCGCGGGGCAGTAGGCCGACCGCCCGACGTGCGTTTCCGAGCGGTCGATCGATGAACCGAGGTCGGGCACCTCGGGCGCACCGCCCGGTGTGGCAGGGGCCGTTCCGCGGCGCGCGATAGGGCGCCTCGCTCACATCGACCCGCTGCTGTCGGGGCATTCTCACCTGCCCTCGCTCGCGGGGTGCGCTAACCGCTCCGCCGACGAGCGCGGTCCGCCGCCTGAGTCCCCTGCCCAGGTCCGCCGCCCGGGCCCGCCGCCCGAGTCCGCCGATCCCATTCGCCGCCCGTTCGCCGCTCCGGTCCGCTGTCCCAGGTCCACTCCGCTGTCCCAGGTCCCTGTCCGCGCCGCCCACCGCGCACGTTGGCTGGCCCGCGCCTGCGCCCGCCGCACGTTGGCCAGCCTGCGCCCGCCGCCTATGTCGCCCTCATGCGCACACCGGGCCCACGTCGGCCGGCCCACGCCCATCGGTCCGCGCTCATTGGCTCGCGTCTGCTGGCGCGCTCAGCGGCCTATATCGGCGGGTCTGCGTTGGCCGGTCTGCGTCCGGGCGGTCCGCGTCCGCCGGAGTGCGCTCATGGGCTGACACGCGCTGACGCGTGTTCGCCGGCCCACGGCAGTTGATCCGGGCTGTCGGCTCGCGCTGCTGCCCATGTCGGTGGGTCTGTCTCGGCCGGACCGCGTCCGCTGCCCATGTCCGCCGGTCCGCGTCCGTTACCGACGTCGGCCGATCTGTGACGGCCGGTCTGCGTCCGACGGGGCGCGTTCACCGGGTCACGTCCGCTGTCGCGTGCTCCCCCGGCCACGTTCGTCGATCCGCTCCCGCCGGGCCGCGCTCGCCGCACACGTTGGCCGGCCTGCACCCGCCAGACGTTGGCCGGCCTGCGCGTGCCGGGCCCATGTCGGCCGGTCCCCGTCCATCGGTCGCGCTCATTGGCTCGCGTCTGCTGGCGCGCTCAGCGGCCTACGTCGGTGGGACAGCGTTGGCCGGTCTGCGTCCGGGCGGTCCGCGTCCGCCGGAGTGCGCTCATGGGCTGACGTGCGTTGGCGCGTGCTCGCCGGCCCACGGCAGTTGATCCGGGCTGTCGGCTCGCGCTGCTGCCCATGTCGGTGGGTCTGTCTCGGCCGGACCGCGTCCGCTGCCCATGTCCGCCGGTCCGCGTCCGTTACCGACGTCGGCCGATCTGTGACGGCCGGTCTGCGTCCGACGGGGCGCGTTCACCGGGTCACGTCCGCTGTCGCGTGCTCCCCCGGCCACGTTCGTCGATCCGCTCCCGCCGGGCCGCGCTCGCCGCACACGTTGGCCGGCCTGCACCCGCCAGACGTTGGCCGGCCTGCGCGTGCCGGGCCCATGTCGGCCGGTCCCCGTCCATCGGTCGCGCTCATTGGCTCGCGTCTGCTGGCGCGCTCAGCGGCCTACGTCGGTGGGACAGCGTTGGCCGGTCTGCGTCCGGGCGGTCCGCGTCCGCCGGAGTGCGCTCATGGGCTGACGTGCGTTGGCGCGTGCTCGCCGGCCCGCGGCAGTTGGTCCACGACCGCCGGCTCGTGCTGCCCCATGTCCGCCGGTCCGCGTCCGCTGCCCACGTCGGCCGATATGTGTCGGCCGGTCTGCGTTCGCCGGGGCGCGTTCGCCGGGTTACGTCCCCTGGCGCGTGTCACCCTGCCCACGTCCGTCGATCCGCTCCCGAGGGACCGCGCTAGCCGCGCGTTGGCCGGCTTGCGCTAGCCGCGCGTTGGCCGGCTTGCGCCCGCCGCGCGTTGGCCGGCTTGCGCCCGCTGCACGTTGGTCGGCTTGCGCCCGCCGGGCCCGATGTCGGCCGGTCCGCGTCCATCGGTCCGCGCTCATTGGCTCGCGTCTGCTGGCGCGCTCAGCGGCCTACGTCGGCGGGTCTGCGTCGGTCGGTTTGCGTCCGGGCGGTCCGCGTCCGCCGGAGTGCGCTCGTCGGCTCGCGTGCGTTGGCGCGTGCTCGCCGGCCCACGTTCGTCGCTCCGCGACTGTCGGCTCGTGCTGCTGCTGATGTCGGTCGGTTCGTGTCCGCCGGTCCGCGTCCGCTTCCCACGTCGGTCGGTCTGCGTCCGCCGGGGCGCGTTCATCGGGTCGCGTCCCCTGGCGCGTGCTCGCCCGGCCCACGTTCGTCGCTCTGCCCTCGTCGGCTGCCGCCCTGTCGGGCCGCCGCCAATCAGCCGTCCCCGCTGGGCCGCCCCCGCTGGCTGCCCCTGCTGGCCGTCCCCGCTGGGCCGCCCCTGCCGATCCGCCCTGCCGGGCCGCCCCTGCCGGGCCCCTCTCGCCTGGTCGCGCTGGTGCGGCGCGTCGGCCGTCAGGCGCCTTGTAAGGCGCGCTGAGCGCGTTTGCCTCTGCGATACCGAGGGTCACAGCGGGGCGACAACCACCCCGCGGCGGGCCAGCCGTCTCGGCTAACGGCGGCGGCGGCGCCTCGTCCAAAACATTGACACGGTGGTGGTAACGTCCACCCATGGTGAACCTGGACGCGTTTATCTCCGGCCTTCCCAAGGCCGAGTTGCACGTGCATCACGTGGGATCGGCATCCCCCCAGGCGGTGGCCGAACTCGCCGCGCGTCACGCCGGAAGCACGACCGTGCCCGCCGACCTCGACGCCCTCGAGAAGTTCTTCGAGTTCCGCGACTTCGCGCACTTCATCGAGGTCTACATCGCGGTCGCCGACCTCGTCCGCGAGCCCGAGGACGTCCGCATCCTCACGTTCGAGGTCGCCCGCGAGCTCGCCCGGCAGCAGGTCCGATACGTCGAGCTGACCGCGACCCCGTACTCGCACACGATGCGCGGAATGGCGCCCGAGGCCTACTGCGAGGCCCTCGAAGAAGCCCGCAACGCGGCCCGGCGCGACCTCGGCATCGAGATGGCCTGGTGCTTCGACATCCCCGGCGAACTCGGGATCCCGGCCGCCGAGGGCACGCTCGAGACCGCGCTCGACCAGCGCCCCGACGGGCTCATCGCGTTCGGCCTCGGCGGCCCGGAGATCGGCGTCCCCCGCCCTCAGTTCAAGCCGTACTTCGACCAGGCGATCGCGGCCGGTCTGCACTCGATGCCGCACGCCGGCGAGACGACCGGCCCGGAGACGATCTGGGACGCGATCCGCCAGCTCGGGGCCGAGCGCATCGGCCACGGCACCAGCGCCGTGCAGGACCCGGAACTCGTCAAGTACCTCGCCGAGCAGCAGATTCCGCTCGAGGTCTGCCCCACGTCCAACCTGCGCACCCGGGCCGTGCCCAGCCTCGCCGAGCACCCGCTGAAGGCCATGGTCGAGGCCGGGCTGTTCGTCACGATCAACTCCGACGACCCGCCGATGTTCGGCACGACGCTCGAGAACGAGTACCGCGTCGCCGCGGACCTGCTCGATCTCGACGCGCTCGGAGTGGCCGAGCTGGCCGCGGCCGGCGTGCGCGCCTCGTTCGCCCCCGACGCGCTGAAGAAGCAGCTCCTCACCGAGATCGAGGACTACACCGCCGCCAACGTCTAGAGCCGCCCGGCCGCCTTCATCGCCAGGTACGTGTCGGTCACGGTCGACGCGAAGACGTCCGCGGGCGCGTCGACGACCTCGACGCCCCGCGCCCGCATCGCGGTCACGATCTTCCGCCGCTCGGCGTCACCCCGGGCGGCCGCGGCCGCCTGGTAGATCGCCGCCGCGTCCCCGCGCCGACCCTCCATCGCCGACGCCGCCGGGTCACCGACCGACGCCAGCACCACCGTGTGCCGGTCGGTGAGCCGGCTCAGCACCGGCAGCAGCCCCTCGGCCAGCGGCGCCGGCTCGATCGCGGTGAACAACACGACCAGGCACCGCTTCCGGGCCCGCACCAGCACCTCGGACACCACGAGGTCGAAGTCGGACTCCACCAGCCGCGGCTCGACCGGCGCCAACGCCTCGCCGATCGACGCGACCACGCTGCCGTGCCCCTTGCCCCGCACCGACGTCCGCACGGCCACGTCGGCGGCGAACAGCTCGACCCGGTCGCCCGCCTTGGCCGCGACCGCGGCCAGCAGGAGGCACGCGTCCATCGCCGCGTCCAGCCGCGGGATGTCGCCGACCCGGGCCGCCGACGTGCGCCCGGTGTCCACGACCAGCACCAACCGGCGGTCCCGCTCCGGGCGCCAGGTCCGCACGACGACCTCGCTCCGGCGCGCGGTCGCCCGCCAGTCGATCGACCGGGCGTCGTCCCCGGGCACGTACTCGCGCAACGCGTCGAACTCGGTGCCCTGACCCCGGGCCCGCACGGCCAGCGACCCGTCCAACCGGCGCAGCCGGGAGAGCTTCTCGGGCAGGAACCTCCGCGAGGCGAACGGCGGCAGCGTCCGGACGGTCCAGGCCGGCGTCAGCCGGCGGATCCGCCGCCGCCGCGTCTGCCGGTACGCCAGCCCGAGCGGTCCGGTCGACCGGACCGTCACCGCCGCCGCCGGCCGGTCTCCCCGTCGCGTCGGGGTGAGGGTGGTGTCGAGCCGTTCCGTCGCCCCGGCCTTCAAAACCACTTGGTGGACGTAGGGGGAAGCGCCGGCTGACGGCACCCACGCGTCCCGGATGCGGGCGCGTACCGTGCGCCGTCCGGTGTTCGTCGCGACCAGCGTGACCACCGCGGACTCGCCCAGCCGGGTGTGCGTCGCGCCCCGGCGGCGGAACGCCACCTTGCCCGCCGCGCCGGCCAGCGACCAGTCGACGACACACACCAGCGCCAGCACCAGCAGCCAGATCTGCGCGGTCGCCGCGTGCCAGGGCAGCACCGCGCTCACCACCGCCCCGGCCACGCAGAGCAGAACGACCCGCCCGGTGATCACGGTGTCAGCGAGGGGTCGGCACGGTCGCGAGCACCGAGTCCAGCACCCCGTCCGGCGTCGCGCCGTCCAGCTCGGCCTCCGGACGCAGCACGATCCGGTGCCGCAGCGTCGGACGGGCCAGCGCCTTCACGTCGTCCGGAGTCACGTAGTCGCGGCCGGACAGCCAGGCCCAGGCCTTCGCGGTCGCCAGCAGCGCGGTCGAGCCCCGGGGCGAAGCCCCGGCGGCCAGCGACGGGGACGTCCGGGTGGCCCGGCAGACGTCGACGACGTAGGCCATGACCGGGTCGGCGACCTGCACGGTGCGGGCCACCGCCTCCCGGGCCGCGGCCAGATCGGACGCGCCGGCGACCGGCTCGACGCTCGACAGGTCGCGGGGATCGAAGCCGTGGTGGTGCGCGGCCAGCACCCGGAGCTCGGCGTCGCGGGAGGGCAGCGGGACGTCGACCTTGAGCAGGAACCGGTCGAGCTGGGCCTCGGGCAGCGGGTACGTGCCCTCGAACTCCAGCGGGTTCTGGGTGGCGGCGACCACGAACGGGTCGGGCAGCTTCCGTGGGCTGCCCTCGACCGTGACCTGCCGCTCCTCCATCGATTCGAGCAGCGACGCCTGGGTCTTCGGCGGCGTCCGGTTGATCTCGTCGGCGAGCAGCAGGTTCGTGAAGACCGGGCCCTCGCGGAACTCGAACTCGGCCGTGCGGGCGTCGTAGACCAGCGAGCCGGTGACGTCGCCGGGCATCAGGTCGGGCGTGAACTGGACCCGCTTGGAGTCCAGCGACAGCGCCGCGGCCAGCGTCCGGATGAGCAGCGTCTTGGCCGTACCGGGGACGCCCTCGAGCAGCACGTGGCCGCGGCACAGCAGCGCGATGACCAGGCTGGTCAGCACCGCGTCCTGACCGATGACGACCTTGCCGACCTCGGCGCGGAGCCGCCCGAGCGCCGCCCGAGCCGCTTCGGCGTCGGTGGCCACACTGAACTGTACGGACGCATCGGTCACGACTGTTGTCCTTCGTCAGGGTTCGTCACTGAAGTGCGCGTAGGGCTCGTCACCGCGGACACCAGCGCGTCCAAAGCGTCGGCGAGGACGACCAGCCCGTGGTCGTCGGCCGGTGGCGGGCCATAAAGATGTTGGCCGACGGTCGCGGCCGGCCAGCCGGAGCGGTCGGCGACCGCGTCGCAGACCTCACGGAGTTCGGGGTGCGAGCCGAGCCCGAGCACCGGCAGCAGCCGGGCGAGCGCGGCGCCGCGGAGCGCCTCGGCGGCCTCCGGGCGGGCCTTGGCCCGCTGGTAGAGGCGGGCCCGGCCCTCGACGGTCTCGGTCGAGCGGACGACGACCGGCAGCGGCTCGGCAATCGGGGCGCTGAGCCGGCGGCCGCGCCAGAACGCGGCCAGCACGCCGGCGGCCAGCAGCATCCACAGCGTCGTCGGGATCCAGCCCGGGAGCAGGTCGGTCAGCGAGCGGGGCTCGTCCTGGGCGATCGCTTCCGGGGTCACCCGCTGCAGCCAGATCACGCCGCGGTGGGCGGAGAGCAGGCCGAGCGACAGCGCCGCGTTGCCGTGTTCGGCGAGGTGCTCGTTGGTGAGCGCGTCGGCCGCGCCGACGAAGACGAGCTCGGCTTTGGACGGGCGGTCGAGCACGGCCAGGGTGCCGCCGTAGCAGGTGGTGAGGCCGTCGCCGGTGAAGTGGTAGCCGCCGGCGTCGGCGTTGCCGGCCGAGCGGGCCTCCGGGAGGCCGCAGTTCGGCTCGGTGGTGTCGGTCAGGCTCACGGTGCCGACGCCGACGCCGACGTCCAGGTCGTCGAGGGTGAACGTGTCGGGCTGGAGGAACACGACGCGGACCGTGTCGGGCAGGTCGGCGAGTTTGCGGAGGCTCTCTTTGCCGAGGTTGTACGGGTAGGCGACGACGATCGTCACGTCGCCGTCGGAAGCGCCGGTGAGGGTCTCGTCGGTGGTGTCGACCTCGGTCAGGGGGTGGCCGTGGTTGCCGAGAAGCACGGCCAGGGCCCGGGTGCCCTCGGGGTAGGCGCCGTCCGGGTCGAGCGGAACCTTCTGTCCGGACGGGCCGGTGCTGTTCAGCACGATGATCGCGACGGCGACCAGCGCGACGAGCGCCGTCCCCAGCACGATCCGCACGCGCCACGGAGACCGCACCGCGGGTGGAGTGGCAGTGGTCGTCACCGCCCCTCACCGCCCGTGCCCGGGGCGACCCACGTGGTCGCGGCGACCAGGTCGCCCTGCCCCGGGCGGGCGGCCGCGACCGCGCGAGCGATCTCGCGCATCCGCGCGTCGTGCTGCGCGGTGGCCGTGCGGCCGCCGTACCAGACCTCGCTGAACAGCTCGGCCGCCTCGGCCAGCTCCGACGCCACCGACGGCAGCACCGCGCCGGCTTCCCCGGCCAGCTCGTACGCCGTCCGCCCCGGACGGTTGTCGACGAGATCCCGGGCCACCAACCGCGCCACGATCCCGCGCAACCGCTCGCGCAGAGCCTCGTCCCACTTGCCCTCGGCGGCGAACGCGTCCGCCCGGGCCTCGTGCTCGGTCGCGGTCCGGGTCGGCGTCACCGGATCCGCGGCCCGGCGGACCCGGGCCGTCCGCCCCGGGAGCCCGAACCGCCAGATCAGCAGCCCCACCAGCACGACGATCACGGCCAGGAAGACCAGCAGCCCGATCCCGTGCCCCGGCCCGGCGTTGCCCGCCCCGTCCAACAGGTGGCGCAGAGTGTCCTGGGCCCAGTCGATCATCCGCTGGATCAGCGACGGCTTCTCGTCCTGATAGATCTGCTTCGACAGCTCGTCGGCCGCCTCGTCGGCCGACGGCTGACGCGGGTACGGCTGCAGGGGCAGCCCGAGCAACACGCTCACCGGAGGCTCGCCTTCCGGGCGAGCCGGCCGGCCAGCCCCCACTCGACGTCCAGCGCCTCGGTCCGCATCCGCCCGTCCAAATACAGCATCGTGTCGATCCCGGACCGGAACGCCCACACGACGACCAACGGGAGGTAGTAGGCGACGGCCACCGAGATCGACAGCAGCAGGAGCGCGCCGTGGTTGCCGTTGGCCAGCGCGTCGTCTCCGACGACGGCCTCCACGATCAGGCTGGTGATGATCGTCAGCGGCAGGAACAGCATCAGCCAGACGACGCCGCTGACCAGACCGGCCAGCAACCGGATCCCGAGCTGGCGGAACAGCGACGCGCCGGTGCCCCCGCCGACCTGGATCCCGCGCTTCAGCGCGGTGCCGATCGACGCGCCCTCGAACACCATGACCAGCACCGAGAGTCGCATCAGGCCACCGAACAGCGGCACGAAGTACCCGACGATCGGGATCGCCGCGATGACCGTGTTCACGCCGGTCAGCGCCAGTGCGAGCAGCATCAGCCGGCCGAGCCGGGGCCGCATCCGGGCCCACACCGACGCCAGGTTCGACGGCGCTCCGGCGGCTTCCTGCGCCACCGCGATCGCGGCCGACGCGCTGGTCATCACCGCGGCCACGGTGGAGCCCAGCGAGGCCACCACCGAGAAGATCGTGAGCGTCAGGAAAAAGAGCAGCAGGTCGGTGCCGGCCGACGACGAGTCGCGGCTGAGCAGGCTGGTCAACACCCACCACAGCGGGACGCTGATGAGCAGCTGGACGCAGACCATCACGGCGGCGACGCCGAGCGTCGGCCCGGGGTGGCGACGGAGCAGGTCCATGCCGCCGTCGAGGATCTCGCCGACCGAGAGCGGCCGGAGCGGGACGGGCCCGGAGCCCGGCCCGGCGGACAGCGGGGGCAGTCCGACCGGCGGAGCCGGCGCGGTCACCGTGCTCACCCGCGAATCCCCTCCCGGTCGGTGACTGTTTGCAACATGGTGCCATGCCCTCGCGAGGCCATTCCGGCGCGTCAGTACGGCGGCGCCCGGGCAACTCGTGGCGGAGAGTGCCACGATGTGGGCATGAGAGCGCGTGTGCTGGTGGTCGACGACGATCCTGCCCTGGCCGAGATGCTCGGAATCGTGCTACGTGGTGAGGGTTTCGCCCCCTCGTTCGTTGCTGACGGTGAAGCAGCGCTCACGGTCTTCCGGGAGACCCGGCCCGATTTGGTGCTGCTCGACCTCATGCTCCCGGGCATGAGCGGGCTGGACGTCTGTCGGGCGGTTCGGGCGGAATCCGGGGTTCCGATCGTGATGCTGACCGCGAAGAGCGACACGGTCGACGTGGTGCTGGGGCTGGAGTCCGGGGCAGACGACTACGTCGTCAAGCCGTTCAAGCCCAAGGAGTTGGTGGCCCGGGTCCGGGCCCGGTTGCGGCGGGGCGAGGAAGCACCGCCCGAGACGCTGACGATCGGCCCGCCGCACGCCCAGGTCGAGATCGACGTCCCCGGGCACTCGGTGACCCGCGAGGGCAACCCGATCGCGCTGACCCCGCTGGAGTTCGACCTGCTGGTCGCGCTGGCCCGCAAGCCGCGTCAGGTGTTCACCCGCGAGGTCCTGCTCGAGCAGGTCTGGGGTTACCGGCACGCGGCCGACACCCGGCTGGTCAACGTCCACGTCCAGCGCCTGCGGGCGAAGGTCGAGCGCGACCCCGAGCACCCCGAGGTCGTGCTGACGGTCCGGGGCGTCGGCTACAAGGCGGGCACGGGGTGAGGCGGTGGTTTCAGCGCGCCCTCCGGGCGGCTCGCTGGCTCACCGCACGCGTGCTGGCCCGCTGGCGCCGGTCGCTCCAGCTGCGGGTGGTCGCCAGCACGCTGATCGCCAGCAGCATCATGACCGTCGCACTGGGCCTGTTCGTCGTACACCGGGTCACCGACGGGCTGGTCGCGGCCGAGCGGGAACAGGCCCTGGCCCAGCTGGCCAGCGGCGCGAACTACCTCGGGAACGAGCTGTACGGCCTCAACGGCCCGGACGACCCCGATCTCGACAGCACGGTCCGCCTCGCGGTCGCGAACCTCTCCGCGAGCGGCGCTCGCAGCGCCGATTTCGCGGTCGCCGTGCAACAGACCGAGAACGCGCGGCTTCCCGCCAAGTACGTCCTCCGTTACGAGGCGGACGACGTCCGGCCGCCGGCCGCTCTCGCCCGGCTGATCGCCTCCGGTGAGCAGCGCGGCTACGAGTTCACCCGCACCACGGTGGACGAGCGCCCGGCGCGTCCGTTCCTGGTGGCCGCCGCGCCGGTCGAGACCAAGGCCGGCCGCTTCGACCTGTACTACTACTTCCCTCTGGACGACCAGGTCGCGACCGTCGGCCTGGTGCAGAACTCGCTGACCGCGATCGGCGCGTTGCTGTTGCTGCTGCTCGCGGCGATCGCCGGAATCGTGACCAGGCAGGTCGTGACCCCGGTGCGGGTCGCCGCCCGCACCGCCGAGCGGCTGTCGGCCGGGCTGCTCGAGGAGCGGATGGTCGTCCGCGGCGAGGACGAACTGGCCCGGCTGGCGCACTCGTTCAACCAGATGGCCGCGAACCTGCAGCGGCAAATCGTCCAGCTGGAGAACCTGTCCCGGCTGCAGCAGCGGTTCACGTCCGACGTCTCGCACGAGCTGCGGACGCCGCTGACCACGGTCCGGATGGCCGCCGACGTGATCCAGATGTCCGCGGACACGTTCCCGCCCGCGCTCGCCCGCTCCACCGAACTGCTGTCGGCCGAGGTCGACCGGTTCGAGTCGCTGCTCAACGACCTGCTGGAGATCAGCCGGTACGACAGCGGCGCCGCGGTGCTGGAGCCGGAAGACACCGACGTGCGGACGCTGGTGACCCGCACCGTCGACGGGCTGAGCCAGCTGGCCGGCCGGATCGGTTCGACGCTCGAGGTGCACATGCCCGACGACGCCGTCATCGCCGAGGTCGATCCGCGCCGGGTCGAGCGGATCCTGCGCAACCTGGTCGGCAACGCGATCGAGCACGGCGAGGGCCGCCCGGTCCGGATCACGCTGGCCAGCGATGCCGACGCAGTCGCGATCACGGTCCGGGACTACGGCGTCGGCCTGCGTCCGGGGGAGGCCCAGGCGGTCTTCGACCGCTTCTGGCGCGCCGACCCGTCGCGGGCCCGGCAGACCGGCGGCACCGGGCTGGGGCTCTCGATCAGCCGGGAGGACGCCCGGCTGCACGACGGTTGGCTGCAGGTCTGGGGGTGGCCCGGGCTCGGCGCCCAGTTCCGGCTGACGCTGCCCGCGCGGCGGGGCGTCCGGTTGACGTCGGCGCCGTTGCCGCTGGCGCCTGGGGACGCCGGGACCCGGTATCCGCGGGCCATCGAAGGGCCCCGGATCGAGGGGCCGCGTACCGAGCCGGTGATCCCGCACCCGGCCGACACCGAGGTGGGGAACCGTGGCTAGGCCGGGCGTCGTCCGTTGGGCCGCCGCCGCGCTGGTGGCGACCGCACTCGCGGGCTGCGCGCACGTGCCCGACAGCGGGCCGGCCGTACCGATCGCGGTGTCCGGTGGCTCGCCGGGCGGTGAGGCGTCGAACAGCAGCGTGAACACCGAGCTCCCGGGGCCGAGCGGGGACGCCGACACGTCCGTCCGGTCGTACGTCAACGCGCTGCTGACCACCCGGAACCCGGGACCACTGGGCGACCGGTACCTGCCGACCAAGGCGCTGCGGACCGCGTTCAGCCAGATCCGGTCGGTCGTGATCGTCAAGGGCGACATCACGACGTCGGTCGCTCCGATCGCCGCGCAGGCCGACACCACGACCGCGACGTTCCGCGCCGACCTGCTCGGCACCGTCGACAGCGACGGCGTCTTCCAGCACGGCGAGAACCCGTCCTGGCAGCTCCAGGTGCGGATCCAGCTGGTCAGGGGCAACTGGGTGTTCGCCGAGCCGCCGCCGATCATCGTCAAGACCGACCAGTTCGGCACCGCGTTCTCGGAGCAGACCGTGTACTACGCGGCTGCGCCGAGTGCGATCACCGGCACGAACCCGCGGCTGGTCGTCCCGGAGACCCGGTACGTCAACGAGGACATCAGCGACCAGCCGAGCCAGCTCGTCGACTACGTGCTCGCCGGTCCGTCGGCCGAGCTCAGTCGCGTCGCGGCGAACCCGCTCCCGAACATCAAGCGGACGCGGCGGGTCGCCGTCGAAGACGGCGACCTGATCATCGAACTCGAGCCGGAGGCCGAGTCGGCGAGCAAGGAAGCGCTCAACGCGTTCGTCGCCGAGGTCGGCTGGTCGTTGAGCGACTCGTTCCAGGGCGCGGTGCGGTTGCTGGTGGGTGGCCGTCCGCTGGACGTGGACGGGTTCGCGGCGACCCAGCCGCAGAGCGTCTGGCGGCGCTACAACCCGGCCGTCGTCAGCGAGCCGGGCCTGCCCGCGTTCCAGATCCGGAACGGCGCGGTGCGAGAGCTCACGCCGGGCGGCAACACCGAGCCGGACCGGCCCGGGCTCAAGCGGCCGATCCTGCAGAAGGGCGTCCACAGCGCGGCCGTGTCCGTCGACCTGACCCGGCTGGCCATCGTCCGGGACGAGCCGGGCGGGGGGCAGCGGCTGTGGGTGGCGGACGCGTCCGGGACGCTCCAGCCGACGCTGCGCGCGCCCGAGATCGGTCGTCCGACCTGGGGTGGCAACCGGTCGACGGTCGCCGTGCCGATCAACGGCCGGGTGCTCGAGGTGGGGGTCGGGAACGTCAGCAGGCCGACCGAGGTCCGCGTCATCGGGCCGGGCGGACGGTCGCTGACCGACGTCTCGGCGATCCGGCTCTCGCTCGACGGCGTCCGCGGGCTGGTGATCAACGGCGAGGGCAGCACCGCGAAGCTCTACTACGGCACGCTCACCGGCGCGACCGGCGGCGTGCTCGTGCTGACCGTCCGCGAGCTGGAGGTCGACGGGACGCCCCGGGACGTGTCCTGGTACGGCCTGGCCAATGCGGCGGTGGCGGTGGAACAGGCGAACGGGCGGATCTCGGTCGTGCTGGCCCCGATCGACGGGACGCCGGCGCATTCGCAGTCGTCCGACCGGTCGGCACCGTTCCCGACCACGGTGCGGATCGCCGCCGACCCGACGGCCAACCCCGAGGACAGCATTCCGCTCGAGGTCGGCGGGAAGATCGTCGACTACAGCGTGAACAGCCGGCCGTTGAACCCGGATACTCCCGGCGCGGCGCCGTTCTACCCGGGCTGAGGCCGTCGTCCACAGGGGGGTTACGGGAGGCGAGGCGGCCGGGCAGGGTTTTCGGCATGCTCGACGCGGTGCTGGAACTCGTCCTGCCGGTGCGGTGTGCGGCCTGCGGGGGTGACCGCGGGCCGCTGTGTCCGGCGTGCGCACGGGAGGTGCGGGCGGCCCGTCCGGTGGCGGTGCCGCCGGGCGAGCGGTCCGGTGGCGCGGAGCCGGCGGTGTGTGTCGCGTCGGGGGTGTACGGGGGTGCGCTGCGGTCGCTGCTGATCGCCTACAAGGAGCGCGGAAGCCGGTCGCTGGCCCGTCCGCTGGGGGCGCGGCTGGCGGTCGCGGTGGCGGGTCTGGGCGGCCGCGGGCCACTGCTGTTGGTGCCCGTCCCGTCGTCACCGGCTGCGATCCGCGCTCGCGGTGGTGACCACGTGTTGCGCCTGGCCCGGCGGGCTGCGGCTACATTGCGTTCCCACGGAGTGGACGCCCGCCCGGCTCAGTTGCTCACTCTGCGTCGCATTCCGGTGGATTCGGTGGGATTGAGCCCGGCTGAGCGTCGAGCGAACATCGCCGGCGCGTTCGGGGCGGTTCGTGGGGGCGGCCGGGGCGGCGGGGTCGTGCTGGTCGACGACATCGTGACCACCGGTGCGACGCTCACCGAGGCGGCCCGGGCGGCGTCCGGAGCCGGGTTGTCGGTGGTGGGGGCGGCGGTGGTCGCGGCCACTCGTCGGCGACCCTAGTTCGTGACGTTAGGTAGTCGCAGGGTTGCGCTGCGGGTGCAGTCCGTTAGAACCTCGTGTCGCCACGCGCGGTGTCTGTTTCCATTCTGAATGAAGTGGAAAGCCAGTCACCAGGCGTAACAAGCATACGGTTACCCAAACCGGATGTTTTGCTCGGAGTGGAGGGGTGACTACTACCCCCCAAGGGGTTAGCGTCAGGTTCCTCAGCAGTTCTCGCCCTGAACAGATGGATGTCATCGAGGGGAGGTTGCCGTTTACCGGTTGCTTCCCGCCTGTGGGCAGAACCGGTACCTCGCAAATGAAGCCACCCAGCGTTGGGCAGGCTGATCAGATCGCGGAAGCGTGGAGGTACGTGTGGACATCGTCGTCAAGGGTCGTAACGTCGAGGTGCCCGATCACTACCGGCAGCACGTGGGCGAAAAAATCGCCCGGATCGAGCGCTACGACCAGAAGTTGATTCGTATCGACGTCGAACTGTTCCACGAGCCGAACCGCAGGCAGGCGCAGACCTGCCAGCGGGTCGAGATCACCGTGAAGACCCGGGGCCCGATGATTCGCAGTGAAGCCTGCGCGGCGGACTTCTACTCCGCATTGGACCTCGCGATGACGAAACTGGAGAACCGTCTCCGACGCGCGGCCGACCGCCGGCGCGTCCACCACGGTCGTCGCACCCCCGTCTCGGTCGCCTCGGCGATGGCGGACGCGACTCTCGAGCTCCCGGCGTCCATGTGGACGTCGCCCGACGGCCTGGAACAGCCCGTCGACGGAGCCGTCGCCGTCCTCGACGAGTGGGAGGACGGCCCGTGCCGGATCGTCCGCACCAAGGAGCACCCGGGCGAGCCGATGACCGTGGATGACGCCCTCTTCGAGATGGAACTCGTCGGGCACGACTTCTACCTCTTCAACGACAAGGACACCGGCCGCCCGTCGGTCGTGTACCGCCGCAAGGGCTACGACTACGGCGTCATCTGCCTGGGCATTTAGGTTCACGGCCCGCCCAACGCGCCTGCTGGCGCGTCAACGACGACAACACGATGCGGACGCCCGGCGCCTCACGCCGGGCGTCCGCCTGTTCCGTGGTCGCCGAGCCCGCCCAGCGATCCGCCCCAACCGCGCTCGGAGCGCGCGGATTGACGGGAAATCGGCGCTTCCGGGTGGCTCTGGACGCCGATTTCCCGTCAAACCGCGGAACGGGCGCCGAACGAGGAGCGTCTCAGGCGGAGGGGCGCATCGCCGGCCCGGCCGTTCACAACGCCCATCGGTGGCGGCGCGGCCAGTCAACGGCGCTGGTTGCGCGGGCCATGGTCGGCCGACAACCAGCTCGGAGCGCCCGCGTCGGCCCACGGATCACCGGCATGCGGGCCATGGCGCTGAACAGGGCCACGTCAGCGCGCCGCCACGGGGAGGCGAAGCCCGCATCCACGCCCGGGGCCACGTGACCCCGAGGCAAGTGCCGCAGGCCGCGGTGAAACGACGAGAGACCGTGATCCCCAACGCGCTGATCGAGGGGCAGCTGGGTGCGGGGCTTCAGTTCGCCGGCGCGCTCGGCCCTCAGTTGCGCCGGAACTGAGGGCGCGTTCGCCTACGGAGTTCCGAGGCACAGCGGGGCGCGCGGATTGACGGGAAATCGGCGCTTCCGGGTGGCTCTGGACGCCGATTTCCCGTCAATCCGTGAAACGGACGCCGAACGAGGGGCGTCCTCGGGCGGAGGGGTACGGCGCCGCGTCGGCCGTTAACAACGCCCGTCGGTGGCGGCTGGGGCAATCAACGGCGCTGGTTGGCCGGCCTAATGGTCGGTCGGCGACCAGTTCGGAGCGCCCACGTTGGTGCACGGAGTACCGAGCATACGGGCAAGGGCGCTGATCAGAGGCACGTCGGTGCGCCGCCGCGGGAGGCGAAGCCCGTATCGACGCGGGCGGCGGCGTGACCCCGAGGCAGCAGCCGCAGGCGGCGGTGAAACGACGGGCGACCGTGACCGACAGCGTGCTGATCGAGGGGCAACTGGGTGCGGGATTCAGTTCGCCGGTGCGCTCGGAGCTCAGCTGCGCCGGAACTCGTGGCGCGCCGCCCACTGGCTCCGAGGCCCAGCGGGGCGGGTGCGCGGATCGACGGGAAATCGGGGTCTTGAGGCGCCCGGAAGCCCCGATTTGCCGTCGATCCGTGGTCGGCGCCGAACGAGGGCGTCGCTGGGCTGATGACTCGGCGCCTGTCAGTGACGATTAGCTCGCTTCGGGCGGCCCGCGGGCGCTCGTCTGTGGCTGATCGGCCGTGGCTGGGATGTGGCCACTACGAGGCCGCGGAATGTCAGGGCTCTCGTTGTGCGTCGGCGTGGCGTTATTGCGGCCAGGTGGCGCGCTCGGCGTTGGCCGGTGCGGATTCGCTGCCTCCTTGCGGTCCTGCGACCGCTCAGCTGGGTCAGGTCGGCCAACGCGGCCGTCGGGCGCCGACCGGTCGCAGGGTCGCGGGGTCGCGATGCGCATCCTCGGTGTCTGCGATGAGCGCGTTGTGGATCCCCGGCGGAACGCGGATTGACGGGAAAGCGATGCTTCCGGGGCGCGCGAGACGCCGTTTTCTCGGCAATCCGCGTGACGGCGCTCGGGTGGATGGGCGAGACGCTGTTGGCTCGGCGGCACCGCTCCTGTGGCGGGCCGATCGAGCTGCATGGCCGGGTGCGGGGCTGGTGCGCCGGGGGCGGGCGCCTAGCGCTGAGCTGGGTGGGTCGGGCTGGTCGGTCGTTCTGCGACGGGCCGGTGGTTGCCGACAGGGCGGATCGGGCTGGTCGGTCGATCCGCGGCCGGTGGGCGGTTGACGACCGGCGCGCGGATCTCGGGATCAGGGCGGCGGCGGATCGTGAGGCCGCG
>NZ_VIRS01000040.1 GCF_006912135.1 Cryptosporangium phraense
CGCGCCATCCGGCGCGCCCCGCTGGGCTGTGCCATCACCTGATCGCTGTGGCGTCCCGTCCCAGCCATGTACCAACTGGGCCCCGCTCACCCCTCACCACCGCGCCGCGCCATGGCCGAACGGGCTCGCACTGCCCCCGAGGCCCGAAGCGATACGCATTCCGGCGACCTCCGACCCACCGACACGCACAACGCCGCCACCGCACCACACCGCCGCCTCGCTCCGGGGAAGACCGCGCCTCGCCCGAACGCCTCCCCACACCCCGCGATAATGCGACCCATGCCCCTCCCCCGGCGAGCACCCGCGACCCACCCGGGTCCCTCACCGGACCCCACCGGCCTCTGGCGCCGCCTCGGCGTCGACTCCGCACTCGCCTCGGGCGTCCTCGCGCTCTTCGCGATCGTCGCCGGTCCCATCGAGCCCTCGATGCTGGCCGCCGACGGCGGTCCGGCCTGGGTCCTCCTGCTGGCCTTCGCGGGCGCCGTCCCGATCGCGCTCCGGCGGGTCGCTGCGGTCACCTCCGTGGGCCTCGTCTGCGTCGTCTTATTGCTCAGCGAGTGGCGGGAGGCCGGCGTGGGCGTCGCGGCCGTCGCGGCGCTGATCGTGGCCTATACGCGGGGCGCGCTGGCGCCGCTGCGGCAGGCCGTCCTCTCGACCCTGGCGCTCGGCGCGTGCGGCGCCGCCGTCGGGCTGGTCGGGCCGGGTCCGAGCGGGCCGCGCGTCGCGAGCGTCACCGCCGGGCTCCTGGCGCTGCTCGCCTGCCTGTTCCTGGGCCGGACCGTCTACACCCGGCGCGCGTACACGGCCGCTCTCGAGGAGCGCGCCCGCGCGGCCGAGCTCAACCGCGAGACCGCCGCCCGGCAGGCCGTCCTCGACGAGCGACGCCGGATCGCCCGGGAACTGCACGACATGGTCGCCCACCACGTCAGCGTCATGGGCGTGCTGGCCACCGGCGCCCGCCGCACCCTGCGCCGCGACCCCGACGCCGCCGACGAGGCACTCCGCACGATCGAGAACACCGGCCGCACCAGCCTGCGGGAGATGCGCCGCCTGCTCGACGTCCTGCGCTCGGACGACGAGCACGCGCCGGACGAGCCACCGCCGGAACCGGGCGTGGCCGGGCTCGAGCGGCTGGCCGAGCAGGTCCGCGAGGCCGGTCTGCCCGTCGACCTGATCGTGCTGGGCACCGCCCCCGACCTCGACCCGGGCCTCGACCTGACGATCTACCGGGTCGTCCAGGAGGCGCTCACCAACGCGCTCAAGCACGCCGACGCGGCCAGCGCCCGGGTCACGCTGGAGTTCGCGGTCGACGGCGTCCGGGTCTCGGTGATCGACGACGGCCACGGTCCGACGCCCCCGCTGCCCGGCACGAAACACCTCGGGCACGGCCTGGTGGGAATGCGCGAACGGGTCGCCCTCTACGGTGGCACGTTGCGGACCGGTGCCCGCCCCGGCGGCGGCTTCCGCGTCCAGGCCCATCTACCCCCCGACGGCTCCGCCGTCCAGGACGACCCAGGAGGACATGCGTGACCGACGCGGGGGAACCGAAACGGATCCAGGTCCTCCTGGCCGACGACCAGCCGCTGCTGCGCACCGGCTTCCGCATGGTCCTGGGCGCCGAGCACGATCTGGACGTCATCGGCGAAGCCGGCGACGGCGTCGAAGCGATCGAGATGACCCGGCGGCTGCTGCCCCAGGTCGTCCTCATGGACATCCGCATGCCCCGGCTCGACGGGGTCGCCGCCACCCGCGCGATCGTCGCCGCCGGGCTGCCGGCCCGGGTCCTCGTCCTCACGACGTTCGATCTCGACGAGTACGTGGTCGGCGCGCTGCGCGCCGGGGCCAGCGGTTTCCTCTCCAAGGACGTGCCGGCCGAGGAGCTGATCGCCGCGATCCGCACGGTGGCCGCCGGGGACGCGGTCGTGTCCCCGCGCATCCTGCGACGACTGCTCTCCCAGTTCGCCGACCGGCTGCCCGACCCGTCCGTCGACCGTCGTCGTCCGCTGGCCGTCCTGACCGACCGGGAGCAGGAGGTGCTGACGCTGATGGCCCGGGGCCGGTCCAACGGCGAGATCGCCCGCGAGCTCTTCGTCAGCGAGACGACGGTGAAGACGCACGTGGGACACGTGCTCACCAAGCTCGGCCTCCGCGACCGGGTGCAGGCCGTGATCCTGGCCTACGAGACCGGGCTCGTCCGGCCGTCAACCTGAGGTTGACGACTACGGTGGCGTCAACCTAGGGTTGACGCCATGACGACACAGCTGCCGCCGGAGATCGGCCTCGACTCGCTCATCGCCGGCATCAAGAAGGTCCACGACAACCCGCTCGACCAGCTCCAGACCGCGGTGCTGACCGCCGACGCGCTCGGCGAGACCGCGGACCATCTGATCGGCCACTTCGTCGACCAGGCCCGCCGGGCCGGCGCCTCCTGGACCGACATCGGCCGGAGCATGGGCGTCACCAAGCAGGCGGCCCAGAAACGGTTCGTGCCCAAGGACCCCGGCCTGGACCCCGGCGCGGGCTTCACCCGCTTCACCCCGCGGGCGCGCAACACCGTCGTCGCGTCCCAGGAGGAAGCGCGCCGGGCCGGCAACGTCGAGATCACCCCGGCGCACATCCTCCTCGGCCTGCTCGCGGAGCCGGAGGCGATCGCGGCCAAGGTCCTCGCGGAGCGAGGCGCGACCGCCGAGGCGGTCCGCGCGGCAGTGACCCCGACGCTGTCCGCGCCCGCGGAAAACGTTCCGGACCTCATCCCCTACGACGGCGACGCCAGGAAGGTCCTCGAGCTGACGTTCCGCGAGGCGCTGAGGCTCGGTCACAACTACGTCGGAACCGAGCACGTCCTGCTCGCGTTGATCGAGAACGAGGACGGTCGGGGTGTTCTGACCGGCCTCGGTGTCACGAAGCCGACAGTCGAACCGCTGATCCTGGCCGCGCTCGCGAAAGTGTCGTAATCCCGGAGTAGTACAGCTCAGGGGAACCCTGAGAGCGGATCAGGGGTGCGCGTCCCCCCTAGGTCGTACGCCAGAACCCACCTGGGTGACGACGAATACGCCTTGAGCCTGCCCCTACGTTGGGGTGGAGGCTGGCTACCACCAGCACACGGGGTTATGACGGGACGGAGAGGGCTGTGACGACGCCGATGACCGACTCATCGACCAACGACGCGGTCGGGACCAATGCCGCCGCGCGGGCGGTCGATGTCTGGAAGGTCTACGGAACCACCGAGGACACTCGCGTGAACGCGCTCGCCGGCGTCAGCGCCGAGTTCGAGCGGGGCAAGTTCACCGCGATCATGGGGCCCTCCGGCTCCGGCAAGTCGACGCTGATGCACTGCCTGGCCGGGCTCGACTCGATCTCGCGCGGCGAGGTCTGGATCGGCGACACCCGCGTCGACACGCTCGGCGACAAGGGACTCACCCTGCTCCGCCGGGAGAAGGTCGGCTTCATCTTCCAGCAGTTCAACCTGCTGCCGACGCTGAGCGCCGAGGAGAACATCACGCTGCCGCTGAACATCGGCAAGCGGAAGCCGGATCCGGAGTGGATGGCCACGGTGATCAAGACCGTCGGCCTCGGCGACCGGCTCAAGCACCGGCCCACCCAGCTCTCCGGCGGTCAGCAGCAGCGCGTGGCCTGTGCCCGGGCCCTGGTGTCCAAGCCGGACGTCGTCTTCGCCGACGAGCCGACCGGCAACCTCGACTCCCGGTCGGGCGCCGAGGTTCTGCAGTTCCTGCAGAACTCGGTCCGCGACTTCGGGCAGACGATCGTGATGGTGACGCACGACCCGGGCGCGGCGTCCTATGCCGACCGCGTCGTCTTCCTCGCCGACGGCCAGATCGTCGACGAGATCTTCGAGCCCACCAGCGACCGGGTGCTCGAGAAGATGAAGACGCTGGACACGTTCGGGGTCGCCTGATGTTCCGCGCTACCGTCAAGAGCCTGCTGTCGAGGAAGCTTCGGCTGGCGCTGTCCGCGTTCGCCGTGGTCCTCGGCGTGATGTTCGTCGCGGGCTCGATCGTCATGACCTCGTCGATGGCGAAGTCGTACGACGCGATGTTCGCCGGCATCAACAAGAACATCGACGTCCAGGTCACGGCCAAGCCGAAGCTCGACAACGGCGGCGACACCAACGAGGGCGTCACCGCGACGATCCCGGCCTCCGAGGTGCCGAAGGTCGAGAGCGCACCCGGGGTCTCCAAGGTCACCGCGAACGTGTTCGCCGACGGCGCCCGGGTGATCGGGAGCAACGGCAAGGTCGCGCCGTCGTTCGCGCCGCGCTTCGGCAGCAACTGGAGCGGCGAGGACGACCTGATCCAGCTGCGCCAGGGCCGCGGCCCGACCGCCGACGACGAGATCGCGATCGACGCGGCGATGGCCAAGTCGCTCGGCTTCAAGGTCGGCGACACGGTCGGCGTGCTGACGTTGCAGCCGAAGAAGGAGTTCAAGCTCGTCGGCATCTTCGGTTACAGCGGTGACCGCGACACGCTCGGCGGCTCGCAGGTCGTCGCGTTCACGCTGCCGGTCGCGCAGGACCTGATGCTCGGGCAGCGCGACGTGTACACCGACATGCAGGTCGTCGCCGACCAGGGCGTCAGCCAGACCGAGCTGAAGAAGACGCTGGAGGGCACGCTCGGCAGCGACTACATCGTGCAGACGCGCGACGAGGTCAACGAGCAGAACTCCAAAGACATCCAGCAGGCGCTGAACTTCGTCAACTACATCTTCCTGGGCTTCGCCGGGGTCGCGCTGTTCGTCGGCATCTTCCTGATCCTGAACACGTTCTCGATGCTGGTCGCCCAGCGCACCCGGGAGCTCGCGCTGTTCCGGGCCATGGGCGCGGCCCGGGGCCAGGTCATCCGGTCGGTGCTGTTCGAGGCGCTGGTGATCGGTCTGGTCGCGTCGATCGTGGGTCTCGGCGTCGGGATCGGCATCGGCGCGATCCTGGGCTCGGTGTTCAGCAACTTCGGTGGCGCGAACATCGACCTGCAGCTCTCGATCCCGATCTCGGCGGTCATCGCGTCGTTCGCCGTCGGGGTCGGCGTCACGCTGATCGCCGCGCTGTTCCCGGCGATCCGGGCCTCGCGCATCCCGCCGATCGCCGCGATGCGCGACGCCGCGACGCCCGACAAGCCGCTCACCGGCATCACGATCGTCGGTGGCTCGATCTTCGTGCTCGGCGGCGCGATCATGGCCTGGGGCCTGTTCTCCGACGCGGACGGCTCGCTCTGGGGCCTGCTCGGCGGCGTCGTCGGCGTGTTCATCGGCGTCGCGCTGCTGACGCCGATCATCAGCCGGCCGATCGTCGGGCTGCTCGGGCGGATCTTCGCCTGGTCGGTGCCGGGGCAGCTGGGCCGGCGCAACTCGGCCCGCAACCCGCGGCGCACCGCGATCACCGCGGCCGCGCTGATGGTCAGCATCGCGCTGGTCACCGGCGTCAGCACGGTGCTCGCGTCGGCCAGCAAGAGCGTCGAGACCGCGATCGGCGAGCAGATCCACGCCGAGCTGATCGTCTCCGGCCAGCAGACCAGCGCCCAACCGCCGACGTTCGACGTCGCCACGCTGGAGAAGATGGAGCAGGCCGAGGGCGTCAAGGAGGTTGCCGCGTTCTACGTCGGCCCAGCGAGGATCAACGACCGGAACAGCTACCTGGCCGCGATGACCGACGCGACGGCGACGAAGGACACGCTCGGCCTGAAGGCCAAGTCCGGGAACATCGACCAGGTCGGTCCCAACCAGCTGATCGTGGACGAGGACACCGCGAAGGACCAGAAGCTCGAGGTCGGTGACTCGGTCCAGGTCCAGCAGGCGCGCGGCGGCCCCGAGTCGTACCGGATCAGCGGCATCTACGAGCACAGCGATGCCGTCAACGGCTTCATGTCCTCCGACGACGCGGCGAAGAACTTCCAGATCGCTCAGCCATCCCAGGCCTTCATCAAGGTCGACGACGGGGCCGACGTGACGACGGTCGAGAACGAGATCTCGAAGCTGCTCGTGGACAGCCCCGAGGTCACCGTGCAGAACCAGAGCGCGTTCGTCGATCAGATCACCAGCCAGTTCGACACGATCCTGATCTTCGTGCAGATCCTGCTGGCGCTGGCGATCCTGATCGCGATCCTCGGCATCGTGAACACGCTCGCGCTGTCGGTGATCGAGCGGACGCGTGAGCTGGGGCTGCTGCGGGCGATCGGCCTGCGACGGTCGCAGACCACCCGGATGATCACCGTCGAGTCGGTGGTGATCTCGGTGTTCGGCGCGCTGCTGGGCATCGTGGTCGGCGTCGGCCTGGGTGCCGCGGTCGTGCAGGCGCTCAAGGATCAGGGCCTCGGGCAGTTCGCGCTGCCGTGGGGTCAGATGGGCACCTACCTGGTGCTCTCGGTGTTCGTCGGGGTGATCGCCGCGCTGCTGCCGGCGCTGCGCGCGGCCCGGCTGAACGTGCTGGCGGCTATTTCTTACGAGTAGGTCTAGCTACCGGTACGACGCGACGGCCGGGCGGAATTCCCCCTTTCAGGGCACAGAGTTCCGCCCGGCCGTCGTCCGTCTCGGGTCGGGTCAGCACTCGCCCTCGAGCATCACCCGGTTGATCCATCGTCGGCACGAGACGTGTGACGACCCCCTAGCCGTGCAGCGCGGCCCACTGGTGGGCGGAGAGGCGCCCGGGGACCGCGTCCGGCGGAATGCCGACCGCACGCAGGCGGCGGACGCCCACCGCGCCCGGCAACCCCCCGCGGGCGGTGAAGGCCCGCCGGACCAGCGCCTGGTACCCCGCCCGCTCCCCCGGCTCGACCAGCGGCTCGGGTCGCCGCTGAAGCACCAGGATCCCGCCGTCGACCGACGGCACCGGCCGGAACGAGCGCGCGGGGACGCGTCCGGCCAACGTGAACGTGTACCAGGGCCACCAGGACGCGGTGAGCAGCGTCGTCCGGCCGACGGCCGCGCGCTTGCGCGCGACCTCCCACTGGACGAGCAGCACCGCGGTGTCCCAGGCCCGTTGCCCCAGCAGGTGCCGCAGCAGCGGCGTCGTGATCCCGAACGGCACGTTCGACACGACCGAGTGCGGCCCGTCCGCCCGGAAGCGCAGCATGTCGCCGCAGACGACGTCGACCGGCCCGAGCCGCCGGCGCAGCGCCGCCGCCCGGCGCGGGTCGAGCTCGACCGCGGTCACCCGGTGACCGGCCGCGACCAGCGCCGCGGTCAGCGCACCGGCGCCCGCGCCGAGCTCGACGACCCGCCCGGCCCCGGACGGAACCAACCCCGCGATCTTCGCCGCGGTCGACACGTCGGAAAGAAAGTTCTGGCCCAGTTCATGCGGGCCGGCACAACGAGAAGACACGATTCGACGTCCTGCACATCGTCGGAACAGAGGGCTCCGTCGACGGCGGACCGCCTTGGCACTACGCAGGCAGCACCGCCGTCAGGCGGTGCGCAGCCGAATCGAGTTGATCATGGCGCCGAGGCTAGCGGGCCCGCGAGGGCCCGGCGAACCAATTGTCGACGGCGGCCGTCCGCGCACCCCTCGCGCCCGGACGGCCGCCGCTCCCTCAGTCGCCGAGCGGGTTGAGCAGCTCGGGACGATCGTCGGACGCGTAGCGCAGCAGGTCGGTCATCGTGAACTGACCCGGGTTGGGGCCGAGCGACGGCCGCCAGAACGGGTCCCGCACGATCGAGTACCGGCTGCCCTCCATCGCCCGATGGAACACCTCGGCCACGATCCGGCCGCCGACCCCGGTGAGCCGCCCGCCGTTCATCTCCGACTCCCGCAACACGTAGAACCAGAGCGGGGTGCGGGTGGTCAGCTCGGCGTCCTCCTCCGGGCTGAGCCCGCTGAGCACCGCGCCGCCGTTGCCGGTGCGCAGGTCGTCGGGCTTGAGCGCCTCGACGCCGAGCAGCGCGGCCAGCTGCTGGCCGGAGCCGAGCTTCACCATCGTGCCCCGCATCAGGTTGCGGAACGCGAGGTTGCGCTCGATCGGCGCGACCGGGCCGGCCCCGCGCTGGCCGAACGCGCCCGACGGCAGCTTGGACAGCGGGTCGACCAGCAGCGTGTCGATCGGCCGGGCCAGGTTGAGCTCGCCGTCCGGCGCGGTGAGCTCGGGCTTGCCGAAGTCGTACAGCCGACGGAAGTCGGCGATCCAGCTCGTCGGCAGCCGGTCGAGCGTCCCGGAGTTCGGGTCGTCGAGGTCGGCCAGCGTCGCGCCCGGGTCGAAGTTGCCGTTCATCCCGGTGAAGACGAACAGCAGGAACAGCGACGCCGGGGTCACCCCGCCGGCGCGGAACAGCCGATTCCACTGATAGCTCGGCCGGATCATGCTGTGGCCGAACCGGTAGGCCGCGACCGAGAACTCGATCGGCATCGTCGGCCGGTCACCGGGGATGGACCCTTCTCCGGGGACCTCGAAGAACTTGCGACCGTTGGTGAACACGTCGTCGACGATCGCCGCGTCCACCACCCGGGGCAGGAAGTCCGTGCGCAGCATCCACTGGTAGTGCTTCACGACCCGCTCGCGGGCCATCCCGAACAGCCGGTCGAGCGAGATCCCGCCCGACGCCAGGTCCCGGACCACCGTGTTGTGGAAGCGCAGGAACGCCAGGTGCGTCTGCGCGACGATGAGGTTCTCGTCGTTGCGCTCGTCCGGGATCAGCGGCGCGCGCCGCTCCCGGTGCGTCGACCCGATCCCGTGCCGGGGCAGGTCGAAGTCGTCCAGCGGCAGACCCGTGCCCGGGAACGGTGCCGGCTCGGTGCCGCCCATCTTCAGCCGGACGCCGTCCGAGTCGTAGAAGATCCGGTCGGCCGAGTCGGGCCCGCGCCCGTACACCGAGTCCAGGTCGAGCGCCGGCGACCGGCCCTGCAGCAGCTCGTCGACGCTCACGTCGGTGCCGAGCGCGGCCCGGGTGACGTCCATCGTCAGGTCGTGGTCGACGAACTGGCCCAGGTAGGTGTACCCGGCCGGGATCCGGTTCGCGGTCTGGTCGTCGCCCGGCTCGGGCCCGGCGGTCATCGCCGAGGCGAGCTTGCCGATCAGGCTCGGGCTGGTGGCCTCGCCCTGCGGACCTAACCGCGAGAACCGGAACTTCCGCAGCGAGGCCGCTGTGGACGGTCGGTGGCAGGCCGGTTTGCCGTCCTCTTGGGACAGGATCCCCTCGCCCAGGACGTAGAACTCTTCGCGTGTGTGTCGCTTCATTTCCCCGTGAACTCCCGCGACGGTCTGTGGCGGTCCGCGGCCCATGTGCGGCCGCACGTGACCGGGCCGCCGGAACGCGGCCCGCCGGAGCGCGCCGCCCGGCAGCGCGTCCGCGGGGAGTTCGGCCCTCGAGGCCGTCACTCCCGAAGCTCGGGCGGCGATGGTCTCTGCCGCACCGTGGGAGCGAATGTAGCCCCTTAGGGCAAATGAGACTGAACCCTAGGCTGTCGGGTTTCCGTCAAGACCTTCATGCCTACGCCCGGCGGGCCGGTGTGGGGACAGCAGGTCAGCCTTTCGCCATCCGGATGAGGCCGCGGATGATGCCGATGAAGCCGAAGATCATCGGGCCGGTGGCGACGATGAAGTGGCCGCCCGGGTCGGCGATCGCGTACGTCACGATCGTCAGGATGATGCCGACGACGAGCAGCACGGCGCTGCCGACGACGAGCTTGGTGCCGGGCCGCTCCCACAGCCCGACGGAGGCCGGAGCCGCCCCGCCCGCGGCGAATCCGTGCGGGCCGGGGTGGCCGGGCGCGGTGGGGTAGCCCGGGCTGGACGGGGCCCCATGACCGGCCTGGCCGCCGTAGCCCGACTGAACACCATAGCCAGGCTGCCCGCCGATGCCAGGCTGGCCGCTCGGACCGGGTTGGCCGCCGTAGCCGGGCTGCGCACCGTAGGCGGGCTGAGCACCGTAGGCGGGCTGGCCGCCGTACCCGGGCTGGCCGCTCGGACCAGGCTGGCCGCCGTAGGCGGGCTGCGCACCGTAGGTGGGCTGAGCACTGTAGCTGGGCTGAGCACCGTAGGCCGGCTGGGCGCCGTACCCGGGCTGGGCGCCCGGACCAGGCTGGCCGCCGTAGGCGGGCTGAGCACCGTAGGCCGACTGGGCGCCGTATCCGGGCTGGCCGGGGTGGCCGGCGGGTTGGCCGTACGCGGGCTGACCGTAGCCGGGTTGCGCAGCCTGCCCCGGGCCGCCGTACCCGGGCTGGCCACCGTATCCCGAAGGAGGCCCGTAACCAGGCTGAGGCGCATAGCCAGGCTGAGCCCCCCACTGCTGCGCCGGACCCGAACTCACCGGCGGAGCGAACCCCTGCTGAGGAGCCGCACTGACCGGAGGCGCATACCCCGCCTGCGGCGGCGCCGACACCGCCTGCCCGTAAGCCGGGGTCCCGCCCGGTAAGGGCGCCTGACCGCCGTACTCCTGAGGTTGCATCACGACTCCCCGTAGCCACTCTGACCGTCACCGGCCGCACCCGGCCCGCGGGGCACTGTAAACCTTCCCCGCCCCCTGAGTGCGCTCTCCCCCGACTCCGCCGCTCCCGCTGCGGCCCGGTGCTCATCGCTGCGACGGTGGAAGAGGTGGTCGCGCTGCCACCCACCGTGCGCCCCACACCGGGGCGTCCGCCCCCAGGCGGCGGGCGAGTGCCACTCCTGGTGCTCGTGCGCGAACACGAGCCACCGCGCTCGGCAACAAAAGTCGCCCGGCGATGCTCACGAGCTCCTGCGCGGGCCTCCGAGCGCTGGGCGCCGACCATCTGCCCAGCCGATCTCAGTCAACCGCCCACCCTCGGCGATCGCACTGTCCGAGGCGCGGCTCAGCGCGGCCGCGCTCCGCCCGCGAAGGCGTACCGCGCCCGGTGCGAGTCGTGGACCGCCGCACCGGCCGGCAACTCCATCACCCGCGCACCCCCGACCGCGCACCCCCGACCGGGCACCCACCACAGGCGGCGCCGAACCCCGGGATGCCGTATGTCGTGAGTGCCCTCGAGGCCACCGCATGTCGTGAGTGCCTCCGAGGCCACCGCGCAACGCGAGCTTCCGGGCCCGCTGCACTCGACTCCTGGCCCAAGCCCGCTCCCGGCGCCGATCCGCGCCCACCGCACTCGCCGCCAGCTCCGCGGACCCACCGCGCTCATCTCCAGCCCAGGCCCACCACGCTCGACCCGAACCCACCCTGCCCACTCGGCGCCGGCCCAGGGCTCATTGCGCCGAGCACCGAACCACAGCCGGCGCACTCGACGCCGGAGTCGATCCCTCTCGGCCTAGCCGGCTCCGCGACCATCGCGAACCGATTGCTCGAACGCACAATCCGGACCCGACCTCGCCACACCGACCGGGCCAACCGGGCCGACCGCGCCAACCGGGCCGACCGCGCCAACCGGGCCGACCGCGCCAACCGGGCCGACCGCGCCAACCGGGCCACGCCGACCGGGCCCAACCCGCCGACCCACGCCGGCCGGGGCCGACCGCGCCGACCGGGGCCGACCGCGCCGACCGGGCCGACCGCGCCGGCCGGGTCAGCCGACTGCCGCGAGTACCGCGGCAAGCTCCGACAACCCAACCCCCACCAACGACTCCCGCTGCACCCGCCGAGCCCCGGCCGGAACCGGAGCCTCACTCGGCACCACCAGCACCGGACACCCCGCCGCCTCGGCCGACGCCGTGCCGTTCACCGAGTCCTCGATCGCGACGCAATCCCCGGCATCGAGCCCCAACAACGAAGCCGCCCGCAGATACGGCTCCGGATGCGGCTTGGAGTGCTCCACCTCGTCGCCGCACACGATCGCGTCGAAGTTCTCGCGTCCGAGCGTGTCGAGCGCGACCTCGACCAGGTTCCGCCGGGTCGCGGTGACCAACGCGGCCGGGATCCCGGCCGACCGCACCTCGGCCAGCAACTCGCGCGCGCCCGGCCGCCAGACCAGCGCGGTCCGGAACAGCTCGCGCATGTAGTCCTCGAGCCACGCGCCGCTGGTCGCGATGTCGAGGTCGGGCCGCCCCAGGTCGGCGTGCAGGATCTCCATCGACATCGCGAGCGGCGCACCGATCATCGTCGTGCGGGCGGCCTGCGACAGCTCGCCGCCGAGATGGTGCGCCAGCTCCTCGAGACCGACGTCCCAGAGCTTCTCGCTGTCGAACAGCGTCCCGTCCATGTCGAACAGGACGCCGGCGGGCAGGTCGCTCATCGGGCCGCGAAGTATTTCGCTTCGGGGTGGTGCACGACGATCGCCGACGTGGACTGCTCCGGGTGGAGCTGGAACTCCTCGGACAGCTTGACCCCGATCTGGTGCGGCTTCACCAGCTCGAACAGCTGCTCCTGCTGTTCGAGGTCGGGGCAGGCCGGGTACCCGAACGAGTACCGGGCGCCCCGGTACTGCAGGTCGAAGAAGTCCTCCACCTTCGACGGGTCCTGGTCGCCGAACCCGAGCTCGGACCGCACCCGCTGGTGCCAGTACTCGGCCAGCGCCTCGGTGAGCTGCACCGACAGCCCGTGCACCTCGAGGTACTCGCGGTACTTGTTGGCCGCGAACAGCTCGTTCGCGTACTCGGCGATCCGGTTGCCCATCGTCACGACCTGGAACGCGACGACGTCGGCCCGTCCCTCGTCGGCCGCGGCGGACCGGGACCGGAAGAAGTCGGACAGACAGAGACGGCGGTCGCGCACCTGGCGCGGGAAGCGGAAGCGGACGCGCTCGGCCGAGGCCGGATCGTCGGAGGAGAGCACCAGCAGCTGGTTGCCCTCGGACACCGCCGGGAAGTAGCCGTAGACCACCGCGGCCTCGAGCACCTTGTCGGCGAGCAGCCGGTCGAGCCAGTACCGCAGCCGCGGCCGGCCCTCGGTCTCCACCAGCTCCTCGTAGGACGGTCCCTGCCCGCCGCGGGCCCCGCGCAGGCCCCACTGGCCGAGGAACGTGGCCCGCTCGTCGAGCAGCCCGGCGTAGTCGGCCAGCGGGATGCCCTTGACCACCCGGTCGCCCCAGAACGGCGGGGCCGGCACCGGGTTGTCGGTCGCCACGTCCGAACGCACGCTCTCGTCGTCGACCGAGATCTCCGGGCCGGCCTTCGCCTTCCGCTCGGCCGCTATGCGGGCCGAGCGCTCGTGGCGGGCCTTCCGCTCGGCCGCCTTGCGCGCCTGCTCCTCCGAGTCGGCCGGTGCGACGCCGCCGCGCTTGGCGAGCATCAGAGCGTCCATGAGCCGGAGGCCTTCGAACGCGTCGCGCGCGTACCGCACGTCGCCCGCGTACATCTCGGCCAGGTCGTTCTCGACGTAGGCGCGGGTGAGCGCGGCCCCGCCGAGCAGCACCGGCCAGCGCGCGGCGACGCCGCGCGTGTTCATCTCCTCGAGGTTGTCCTTCATGACGACCGTCGACTTGACCAGCAGGCCGGACATCCCGATGACGTCGGCCTTGTGCTCCTCGGCCGCGTCGAGGATCGCGTTCACCGGCTGCTTGATGCCGATGTTGACGACGTTGTAGCCGTTGTTGCTCAGGATGATGTCGACGAGGTTCTTGCCGATGTCGTGGACGTCGCCCTTCACCGTGGCCAGCACGATCGTGCCCTTGCCCTCGTCGTCCTCGCTCTTCTCCATGTGCGGCTCGAGGTAGGCCACCGCGGTCTTCATGACCTCGGCGCTCTGCAGGACGAACGGCAGCTGCATCTGGCCGGCGCCGAACAGCTCGCCCACCGTCTTCATGCCCGCGAGCAGCGTCTCGTTGATGATCTGGAGCGCCGACTTCTCCTGCAGCGAAGCGTCCAGATCGGCTTCCAGGCCGTTGCGCTCGCCGTCGACGATCCGTCGCTGGAGGCGTTCGTCGAGCGGCAGAGCCGCGAGTTCCTCGGCGCGGGACGCGCTCGTCGACTTCGCGTCGACGCCCTCGAAGAGCTCCAGCAGACGCTGCAGCGGGTCGTAACCCTCGCGCCGGCGGTCGTAGATGAGGTCCAGCGCGGTCTCGCGCTGCTCCTCCTGGATCTTGCTGATCGGCAGGATCTTGCTGGCGTGGACGATCGCCGAGTCGAGCCCGGCCTCGCGGCATTCGTGCAGGAAGACCGAGTTGAGGACCTGGCGGGCGGCCGGGTTGAGCCCGAACGAGATGTTCGACAGGCCGAGCGTGGTCTGGACCTCGGGGTGCCGCTGCTTGAGCAGGCGGATCGCCTCGATGGTCTCCAGGCCGTCGCGGCGGCTCTCCTCCTGGCCGGTGGCGATCGTGAACGTGAGCGTGTCGACCACGATGTCGGACTCGGCCATGCCCCAGTTCCGAGTGAGGTCGTCGATCAGGCGCTCGGCGATGCGGACCTTGTGCTCGGCCGTGCGGGCCTGGCCCTCCTCGTCGATCGTGAGGGCCACGACCGCCGCGCCGTGCTCACGGATGATCGGCATGATGCGGGCGTAGCGGGACTCCGGGCCGTCGCCGTCCTCGAAGTTGACCGAGTTGACGATCGAGCGGCCACCGAGCGACTCCAGGCCGGCCTCGATGACGTCGACCTCGGTGGAGTCGAGCATGATCGGCAGCGTGGAGGCGGTCGCGAAGCGACCGGCGAGCTCCCGCATGTCGACGGCGCCCTTGCGGCCGACGTAGTCGACGCAGAGGTCGATCAGGTGGGAACCGTCGCGGGTGGCCTCGCGGGCGATCTCGACGCAGTCCTGCCAGCGTCCGTCGAGCATGGCCTCGCGGAACTTCTTCGAGCCGTTGGCGTTGGTGCGCTCGCCGATCATCAGCGCGCTGGCGTCCTGCTGGAACGGGACCGACTGGTAGATCGACGCGACGGCCGGGTCGGTTTCCTTGGCGGGCTCGGCGGGGGTGAGGTTCTCGACGGCCAGCTTGACCTGGCGGATGTGCTCCGGGGTGGTGCCGCAGCAGCCACCGACCAGGCGGGCGCCGTACTCGGTGACGAACCGTTCCAACGCGTCGGCGAGTTCGGCCGGCTGGAGCGGGTAGACGGCGCCGTTGGGGCCGAGCTCGGGCAGGCCGGCGTTCGGCATCACGGACAGGCCGGCGCGGGCGTGCTGGGAGAGGTAGCGGAGGTGCTCGCTCATCTCGGCCGGGCCGGTGGCGCAGTTGAGGCCGAGGTAGTCGATGCCGAGCGGCTCGAGCGCGGTGACGGCCGCGCCGATCTCGGAGCCGAGGAGCATCGTGCCGGTCGTCTCGACGGTGACGTGGCAGATGAGCGGGATGGTCTTGTTCGTCTTGGCCATCGCCCGCTTGGCGCCGATGATCGCGGCCTTGGCCTGGAGCAGGTCCTGGCAGGTCTCGACGATGATCGCGTCGGCGCCGCCGGCGATGAGGCCCTCGGCCTGGAGCTGGAACGCGTCGCGGAGGGTGGCGTAGGGCGCGTGGCCGAGCGTCGGCAGCTTGGTGCCGGGGCCGACCGAGCCGAGCACGAACCGGGGGCGGTCGGTGAAGCCGTCGGCGACCTCGCGGGCCAGACGGGCGCCCTTCTCGTTGAGCTCGAAGATCCGATCGACGATGTCGTACTCGGCGAAGTTGGCCAGGTTGCCGCCGAACGTGTTGGTCTCGACCAGGTCGGCGCCCGCGGCGAAGTAGGCCTCGTGGATGCTCTTGACGACGTCCGGGCGGGTCGCGTTGAGGACCTCGTTACAGCCTTCGAGCCCTTCGAAATCGTCGAGGGTCAAGTCCGCGGCCTGGAGCATCGTGCCCATCGCTCCGTCCGAAACCAGGACGCGTTCCGACAAGGCGGACGTGAGGGCAGTGGCCGGCGTGCTCCGCAGGATGGACACCATGTTGTCAAGCTTACCGTGAACGGCGGATGGTTTTGAGTTCGGAGGCCGCGCTGTGGACAGCGTGGCGGGCGCAAGGGCATCGGGGCATATCGGGTGCGGTCGGCCGCTCCGCCACGGCCGACTTGCGCGCGTCGTAGGGTGGTTGGCGTGACCGAGTTCGACGGACTACCCGTGCTGCGCTCCCCCGTCGTCATCGCGGCGTTCGAGGGATGGAACGACGCGGGTGACGCGGCGACCGCGGTCGTCGAACACCTCGAGCTGGAATGGCAGGCCAAGCCGGTCGCCGAGATCGATCCCGACGACTACTACGACTTCCAGGTCAACCGGCCGCTGGTGTCGATGTCCGAGAGCCCGGCCGGCCGCCGCATCGAGTGGCCGACGACGAGGGTGTCGACGTGCACCCCGCCCGGCGCGGACCGGGACGTCGTGCTGGTGCGGGGCATCGAGCCGAACATGCGCTGGCGGGGCTTCTGCGAGGAGATCCTCGAGCTGTTCCACGCGTTGGACGTCGAGCAGGTCGTGCTGCTGGGCGCGCTCCTGGCCGACACGCCGCACTCCAGGCAGTTCCCGGTGACCGGCAGCGCGTCCGACCCGGAGATGGCGAACAAGTACGACGTCCAGCAGACGAAGTACGAGGGGCCGACCGGCATCGTCGGCGTGCTGCACGACGCGTGCGTGCGGGCCGAGATCCCGTCGCTGAGCTACTGGGCGCAGGTGCCGCACTACGTGGCCCAGGCCCCCAACCCGAAGGCGACGCTGGCGCTGCTGCACACGCTGGAGAACGTGCTCGACATGCGCGTGCCGATGGGAGAGCTGGCGGAGCGCGCCTCGGCGTGGGAGTCGCAGGTGAACGAGCTGGCGGCGTCGGATGCCGACATGGCGGAGTACATCCGGACGCTGGAGCAGCGGGACGGCGACGAGGAGCTCCCGCAGGCGAGCGGCGAGGATCTGGCGCGCGAGTTCGAGAAGTATTTGCGGCGCCGGGGCGGAACCGCAGGTCCAGGCGGCCCGGCGGTTTGACGACCTCAGCCCCAGAGGGCCGGTCCAGCACCTTCCATACGGTATGGTGCCGACAATAGTCGGCCCAATGTCCGGTTCCTGAGGAGCGCCCGAGCGTGACGCCCCCGATGTCCAGCGCGGATTTCTGGAAGAAGAGCACCCACAGCGGCACGACGAACTGCGTCGAGGTCTCGGCCGCGCGCGGATCAGTCGTCGTCCGGGACTCGAAGCGCCCCGACGGGCCGCGACTTCGTGTGTCGGCCGCCGCGTGGGATGCGTTCCTGTCCTCGCTGCGGACGCGGTGATCTCAGCGCGAATCCAGGGCGGCGATCGCGCCGGCGAGGATCTCGCGGGGCGACTGGTCCAAGGCCAGGTTCTCGACCTCCCAATAGGCCTCCAGGTAGGCCGAGGGATGCCCCAACTCCGGAATCTCGTGCTCACCTTCCCGGACGAGGAAGTCCCGCTCCGGGTGCTCGATGTAAAGCATGTTGGCATCGGCGAGGTCAGCGAACTCCAGGAGAATCGAGGGCCACCGGAGGAGCGAATAGATTCCTGCCCGAAAGGGCACGATCAACACGCTCACGTCGGGGGCCTCGATCAGCTCGAGCAGGTAGCGGAGCTGTTGGCGCATCACGCTCGGTCCACCGACGACGCGGCGGATCACCGCTTCGTCCAAGAGATAGAAGATTTGCGGCCGGTCGTTCCCGGCGGCGAGCAACTCCTGACGTGCGAGCCGAAGCTCCAAAAGCGTCTGCACTTTCGTCTCGTCCGGTCGCGTCGACTCCTTGAGTAAGACGGCTCGGGCGTAATCCGGAGTCTGCAGCAGTCCGGGCACCAACAAGGGTTCGAAACCGCGAATCACCGAGGCCGCCGACTCGTGCGCCAGATAAGCCACGAAATTCGGCCCGACGACGTCGTTGTAGGCGCTCCAGATGGAGGGCTGGCGTGCGGATCGAGCCGTCGCCACCATCTCGGCGACCGTCGCCTGGTCGGTCACCCCATAATGCGCGAGCAGGGCGCGCAGATCGTTGGTCGTGATCGTCACGACTCCGGTCTCGATCCGAATGAGCTTGGACAGCGACCAGTCCATCGCCGTCGCGACATCGCGCTGAGTTCTCTGGGCCGTCTCCCGGGCGGTGCGAAGAGCCGCTCGAAGTCGGCGCCGGTGCACGGCGGGATCGACATACCTGGGCATAGGGCTCCCCCCGGCCGGAGCCAGCACGCGAGACGCCACCTCGCGAACGGCTAGTAGGCATTTGAGAATACCGGCACGAGTCCTCCGCTTTAGGAGAAAACTATTCATCACGGCGCCCGCCGGATGCACTGACGGTCATGCACCGGGCATTGTGCAGGGCGTCGAAAGGCCGTTCGCCAAGACCGCGATGCGATCGGCGCCTAGCCATCTGGCCAGCTGATATAGCTCAGCCTGCCGCCTATCGGGAGCCGTCCGCCGACGCTCTTATCCTGGACCCAGCCGTGAAAGCGTGTCCGCTGTCCGATTTCTCCGCGCGTATCACGGATGGCAGTGATCGCGCCTCCCGTCACCGGGGCGCGTGCGGAACAGGAGAGCAGCGATGGCGAATCGCATTACCTCTGGTGACCGGGAAGAAAGCAGAGTCAGGCTCGAGACCCCCCGGTGGATCCTTGCATTGCTCGCCGTATTCGTCGCTGCCGCCGTGGGGCAGACCGCCGGGATCGTTCTGGCGGCCTGTGGCGTCGGAATGGTGATCGCGATCTCGGCCGGCTTCGTGGCCTTCGGGGCGATGGTCGTTCTCGTGCTGACCCTCATGAACTTCCTGGACGGCGGTCGGTAGATGCCGAGCCGGTAGCCTCGGCAGGCATGCGGCACGTTCACCTGTGGCTGAGGGCTCATCCCCTCGTGTTCGACGGGCTCGCCGCCGGGGTGGTCGTCTTCTTCTCGCTCGTGCTCTTCACCTCCCTCGCGTCCGGCGGCCACTGGTGGCAGGCGCTCTTCCCGCTCGTGTTCGTCGCCCCCGTCGCGCTGCGCAGCCGGCACCAGGTCGGCGCGCTCTACGCCACCGCCGCGCTCGGGTTGATCGCCCTGGGCACGTTCCAGTTTCCGCACCCGGCGATCCTGTACGCCGGGATCGTGATGGCCTACTCGGCCAACGCCTACGGGCCACGCAAGCACGCCCGCACCGCGCTCGCGCTCTGCGTCGCATTCGGGGTCATCGGCGGCGTCAAGTGGGGCTATCTGATCCTCGAGCTGACCGGCACCTCGTATTCGCTCAGCGAGCTCACGCTGCCGAACCGGATCCTCGCCCTCGGGCTCGCGATCGGGATCTGCGGGGCGCCTCTCGTGATGGCCTGGCTGTGGGGCGGGGTCGTCCACGCTCGGCACGCGTACCTGCAGGAGGCCCTCGACCGGGCGTCCCGGCTGGAGAGCGAGCGCGACGCGCTCGCCCGGCTCGCGGTCGTCGAGGAGCGTGGCCGCATCGCCCGGGAGCTGCACGACGTCGTCGCGCACAGCCTCTCCGTCGTCGTGCTGCAGGCCGACGGCGCCCGCCACGTCCTGGAGACCGACCCGCAGCGGGCCGCGAAAGCCCTCGAGGCGATCGGCCACACCGGCCGGGAGGCCACCGCGGAGATGCGCCGTCTGCTCGGAGTGCTCCGGAGCGGCCCCGAGGCGGCCATCCCCGCTCCGCAGCCCGAGCTCGGCCAGCTCGACGCCCTGGTGAGCCAGGTCCGCGCGTCGGGGCTGACGGTTACCCTCACCGTCATCGGTGACCTGAAGACGGTCCCGGCCGGCGCCGGGCTCTCCGCCTACCGGATCGTCCAGGAGGCGCTCACCAACGCCGTCAAACACGGCGGACCGGGGGTGACGGCCGAGGTCGCGGCCGAGGTGCGGCCCGAGGGCCTGGCCCTCTCCATCACCGACGACGGACGCGGCGCCGCCGCCCACGACGACGGAGCCGGGCTCGGCCTGCTGGGGATGCGTGAACGGGCCGCGGCCGTCGGGGGCGAGGTGACCGCGGGCCCGCGGCCCGGCGGCGGCTTCCGCGTCACCGCCTGGCTCCCCCGCAACGCCACCCCGAGGCCGGCCGCCCCCGCTTCCGGCCCGGCGAAAACGCCTGGGACAGTGACCTCGTGATCCGCGTCCTGCTGGTCGACGACCAGGAACTCGTCCGTTCCGGGCTCCGCATGGTGCTCGACGCCCAGGACGAACTCGAGGTCGTCGACGAAGCCTCCGACGGCCTCGCCGCCGTCGATCGCGTCAAGGCCGGCGGCGTGGACGTCGTCGTCATGGACGTCCGGATGCCCCGTCTCGACGGCGTCGGCGCCACCGAACGCATCGCCGCACTGCCCGAGCCGCCCAAGACGCTCCTCCTCACGACGTTCGACCTCGACGAGTACGCGTTCGCCGGCCTCAAGGCGGGCGCGGCCGGCTTCCTGCTCAAGGACGTCCCGACGGCCGAGCTGGTCAGCGCGATCCGGGCGGTCCACAGCGGCGACGCGGTCGTCGCGCCCAGCACCACCAGGCGGCTGCTCGACCGGTTCCTGCCCCACCTCACCGAGCAGAAGACCGAAACGTTCACCGAACTCACCGCCCGCGAGCGCGAAGTCCTCGTCCTGCTGGCCCGTGGCCTCTCCAACGCCGAGATCTCCGAGGCCCTGTTCCTCAGCGAGGGCACCGTGAAGACGCACGTCAGCCGCGTCCTCACCAAGCTCGGCGTCCGCGACCGGGTGCAGGCGGTCGTCCTCGCCTACCAGTCCGGTCTCGTCGGCCGGACGACCTAGCCCCATCAGCCGTAAGGCAGACCCGAGAACACGACGCCAGCCAGACGATTCACAAGGGCACAATCCCTAGCGTCGAGTGCATGACAAACGCGGTCACAGCAACCGAGCTCACCAAGACCTACGGCACCGGCGATACCCGGGTCAGCGCGCTCCGCGGAGTCTCGCTGGCCGTGCCCAGCGGACAGTTCCTCGCGATCATGGGCCCGTCGGGCTCCGGCAAGTCCACGCTCCTGCACTGCCTGGCCGGCCTCGACCGGGCGACCAGCGGCCAGGTCCGGATCAACGACGAGGAACTCGGCGGCCTCCGGGACGGGCGCCTGACCCGCCTGCGCCGGGACGCGGTCGGCTTCGTGTTCCAGAGCTTCAACCTCCTCCCCACGCTGTCCGCGGCCGAGAACATCCTGCTGCCGCTGCGGCTCGCCGGGAGGCGTCCGGATCGCGAGTGGCTGGACCGGGTGATCGACCTGCTGGGCCTGGCCGACCGGATGCACCACCGGCCGAACCAGCTGTCCGGAGGACAGCAGCAGCGGGTCGCGGTCGCACGCGCGCTCATCACCCGGCCGGCCGTGGTGTTCGCGGACGAGCCGACCGGGAACCTGGACTCGCGCTCCGGGGCGGAGGTCCTCAGCCTGCTGCGGGCCAGCGTCCGGGAGCTCGGCCAGACCGTCGTGATGGTGACCCACGACCCGAAGGCGGCCAGCTACGCCGACCAGGTCGTGTTCCTGGCCGACGGCGTGATCGTCGACCGGCTGACCCACCCGACCCCGGAGACCGTTCTCGAGCGCGTCGGCTCTCTCGAGATGCGGGCCGCCTGATGCTGCGTGTCGCGCTCACCCGGGTCCGGTACCAGTTCGGATCCCTGCTGCTCGTGTCCCTCGCGGTCGCGGCTGCCGTCGCGTTCATCGCCGCGTCGTTCACGTTGGGGGACGCGATCCGCACCGCCGTCTACCGGGAGACCGCCGCCCAGGCCGAGCACGTCGCCGCCCGGGCCACGTCGAACGAGAAGCGGTTCAGCGACGCGGACGTCCGGAAGGTGGCGAGCCTGCCGGGAGTGACGGCGGTGCAGCCGCGCATCGACTTCGGCACGATCGCGCTCGCCGAACCGGACGGGACGGTCGTGCGGGTACCGGGCGAACCGACGCTGACCGCGTTCGTGGCGCCGGTGGACCCCGACCTCAGCGACCGGAAACTCGTCACCGGCGCCTATCCCCGGAAGCCCGGCGAGCTGGTCGTCCCGGAGAAGCTGGCCAAGGACCGGGGCTGGAAGCCCGGGACGCACGTGGACGTCCTGGACACCGCCCGGGGCAAGCACGACTTCACGATCACCGGCGTGGTCGAGGGCTCGACCGCCGACGGGGCCGCCGGCCTCCTCCCGGCCGACTTCTCGACGCTCCTGCAGCGCCCCGACGAACGCGGCTGGTACGCGCTCGACGTGAAGGGCACGGTGACGCCGCAGGCGGTACGCGACGCGCTGCACACGACGGTGATCTCCGGATCCGAGTACGCCGACGAGCTGGCCACCACCGAGCTCGGCGGCTCGATCACCGACATCATCCGCGGGCTGAAGCTGTTCGCCTGGGTCGCGGTCGTGGTCGCGCTGGCCGTCGCGTACAACGCGTTCGGCATCGTGCTGGCCCAGCGGCAGCGGGAGGTCGCGCTGGTCCGCTGCGTGGGCGCACGCCGGGGCCAGGTGTTCCGGGCCTCGATCCTGGAGGCCGCGGTGGTCGGCGTGGTGGCCGCGGTCGGCGGGTACGCGGGCGGGCAGGCGCTGGCCACGGCGGCCGCGTACGGAGCCCGGGCCGCCGGCATCGCGCCCGACAGCCTCACGGTGACGTTCTCGCCGACGGCCGCAGTGGTGGCCCTGATCGTCGGGGTGAGCGTGTCGGTGCTGGCCGCGATCATGCCGGCCTGGTCGGCGACCCGGGTCGCGCCGGTGCGGGCGCTGTCGGATCAGCCCGAGCTGATCGAGGACAAGCGGATCGGCTGGGTGCGGTCCGGCGTCGGAGTCCTGCTGGTCGTGCTCGGCGCCGGGCTGGCCTGGTACTCGGCCGACCGAGGCGACAGCTGGGCCGGCATCGGCGGCGGCTTCCTCGTGATGCTCGCGCTGCTCGCGCTCGGTCCGGTGGTCGTCGGCCCGCTGGTGCGGGTGGTCGGCTTTCCCGGACGGGTCACCGGCGCCGCCGGACGCCTGGCCGCCGCGAACGGGGCCCGGCATCCGCGCCGGACCGCCGCCGTGACCAACGCGCTGACGATCGGCATCGGGCTGGCGACGGTCATGCTGGTCGGGTTCGCGTCGCTGGAGAAGACCGCGAACGCCGAGCTGACCGCCGGCTACCCGGCCGACTACACGCTCACCAGCGTGGCCGCGGGCAGCGATCCGGTGATCCCGGCGTCGTTGGTCCGGACCCTCGACCGGCCCGAGCTGGAGAAGCCGGTGCCGATCCGCTCGCAGGACGTCGAGTCGATCGTCGCCCCGCGCGGGACGGTCGGCGTGACCGCGACCGCGCTCGACCCGGCCGCTCTGCGGGCCCACCTGCCGTCGAAGTTCGTGGAGTCGGGCGACCTGAACGCGTTCGGACCGGGGCAGGTGGTGGTCACCTCGAAGGTCGCGACCGAGCAGCTCGGTGGCCTGACGGCCGGCGACACCGTCCGGGTGGGGTCGAAGACGCTGCGGGTTGCGGTGATCGTGACCGGGGGCTACGACTCGCCGTTCGGACCGGTCACGTTCGACCCGGCCGACCTGGCCGGCGCGCCGACCGGCGTCCTGCTGTGGAAGAAGCCCGGCGTCGACGCCTCCGACGCCCGCGCGGCGATCGACTCCACGCTCGTCGACCTGCCCGACGTCGAGGTCAGCGACCTGGCCGGGACCCTGGCCGAGCTCCGGTCGGAGATCAACGGCTACCTGGCGGCCGGCGGCCTGCTGATCGGGATGGCGATGATCGTCGCGATCCTCGGCGTGATGATCACGCTGACGCTGTCGGTGCTGGAGCGGCGCCGGGAGATCGCGGTGCTGCGGGCGCTCGGGCTCACCCGGGGTCAGCTCTACGCGACGCTGACGCTGGAGGGCGCGATCATGGCGCTGCTGGCCGCGGTGCTCGGCAGTGCGCTGGGGGTGGGGCTGGGGATCGCGGGCACGTTCGCCGCGTTCGGCTCGCAGGACGACCTGCTGATCGGGGTGCCGGTGGAGAAGATCGGGTTCGTCCTGCTCGGGGCCGCCGTGATCGGCGTGCTGGCCGCGCTCCCGCCGGCGCGCCGGGCGTCCCGGACCGCGCCGGTGGAAGCCCTGGCCACGGCGTAGTGGCACGTATCGGGGTCTCGGCCGAGACCCCGATACGTCGTCACAACGCGATGCCCAGCAGGGCGTCGACGGTCGCGCGCGCCAGGGCTGGCGCGGCCGGGTCGGAGCCGTCGGAGCTCGCCCACTCGTCGACCGCGCGCAGCGCGCCCACCGTGTCGAGGTCGTCGGACAGGCGCTCGCGCACCGCCGCCAGCAACTCCGCCCCCGACGGGCCGGTCGGACGCGAAACCCCGTCCCGCCACCGGCCCAGCCGTTCCTGCGCCTCCTCGAGGACGGACGACGTCCAGGCGCGGTCCGACCGGTAGTGCCCCGAGAACAGCCCCAGCCGGATCGCCATCGGGTCGACGCGGTCACCGCGCAGCCGCGACACGAACACCAGGTTCCCGCGCGACTTCGACATCTTCTCGCCGTCGAGGCCGATCATCCCGGCGTGGACATAGTGGCGCGCGAACGGGAACTGATCGGCCGCCGCCTCGGCGTGCAGGGCCGACATCTCGTGGTGCGGGAAGATCAGGTCCGACCCACCGCCCTGGACGTCGATCTCCAGGCCCAGCCGGTTCACCGCGATCGCCGCGCACTCGACGTGCCAGCCCGGCCGCCCCGGCCCGACCGGCGACGGCCAGCGCGGCTCGCCCTCGCGGGCACCCCGCCAGATCAGCGGGTCGAGCGCGTTGCGCTTCCCCGGCCGCGACGGGTCTCCCCCGCGCTCCGAGAAGAACCGCAGCATCGTCGCGTCGTCGTACCCCGACTCGTACCCGAACCGGTCCGCGGACGAGATGTCCTGGTAGACGTCTCCCGAGCCGTCCTCCAGCCGGTACGCGACCCCGAGCGAGACCAGCTTCTCGACCAGTTCGGCGATCTCCTCGACCGCCTCGACGACGCCGACGTAGTGGGCGGGCGGGATCACCCGCAGCGCGGTCATGTCCTCGCGGAACAGCGCGGTCTCCCGCATGCCGAGCACGACCCAGTCCTCGCCGTCGCGGTCGGCCCGCTCGAACAGCGGGTCGTCGACGTCGGTGACGTTCTGGACGTAGGCGACGTCGTGGCCACCGTCGCGCCAGACCCGGTTGACCAGGTCGAACGCCAGGTACGTGGCCGCGTGGCCCAGGTGGGTGGCGTCGTAGGGCGTGATGCCGCAGACGTACATTCGGGCAGTCGGGCCCGGCGCGGTCGGCCGCACCTCGCGGGTGGCCGAGTCGTACAGCCGCAGCGGGATGCCGGTTCCGGGGAGAAGGGGGACGTCGGGGTGCGGCCAGCTCTGCATGAGCCGAGCGTAACTGCCGTACGGGCCGAGAGGAATGTCCGCTCTACGGACAAGCGTCCGCCGAGCGCCAACCCTTGACACCAGCAGCCCACCAAACGATCGTTGCCCCCACACGGCCGCGCCCACTCTGCGGACAGCCGTCCGTAAATACTGCACGCGACGAAGGAGTCGAGTTCATGAGCGAGGATTTCCAGGCCGGACGGCCGATCGTGCTGCGCGGCGGCACCGTGCTGCCGATGGACGCTCAGCGATCGGTACTGCGCAACACCGACGTGCTCGTCGTCGACGACAAGATCGAGGCCATCGGCCCGTCGCTGACCGTGCCCGACGGCACCGCCGAGATCGACGCCACCGGCGGCATCGTCATGCCCGGCATGATCGACACGCACCGGCACATGTGGCAGACCGCGATGCGCGGCTACGGCGCCGACTGGACGCTCACCCAGTACTTCGTCTTCTACTACCTGCAGCACGGCAAGACGTTCCGCCCCGAGGACATCTACGCGGGCAACCTGCTGAGCGCGATCGAGGCCCTGGACGCCGGCGTCACGACCACCGTCGACTGGTCGCACAACAACCACACGACCCAGCACGCGGACGCGGCCGTCGACGCGCTCGAGGCGATCCCGGGCCGGTTCGTCTTCGCCTACGGCAACATCCAGGCCGGCGCCTGGGAGTGGGCCACCACGCCGGAGTTCCGCGACTTCGTCAGCCGCCGGATGGGCAGGAACAACATGCTCGGCTTCCAGATGGCGTTCGACGTCACCGGTGACCCGGCGTTCCCGGAGAAGGCCGCGTTCGAGGTCGCCCGCGACCTCGGGGCGTCGGTGACGACGCACGCCGGCGTCTGGGGCGCGACCAACGACGACGGCATCCGGCTGATGTACGAGAACGGCTTCATGACGCCCGGCACGGTCTACGTGCACGCGGCGACGCTGTCCGACGACTCGTACCAGCGGATCGCCGCGACCGGCGGCTCGGTGTCGGTCTCGACCGAGTCCGAGCAGAGCTGCGGCCAGGGCTACCCGCCCACCTGGGCGCTGCGCAAGCACAACATCCCGGTCTCGCTGTCGATGGACACCAGCGTCTGGTGGAGCGGCGACCTGTTCTCGGCGATGCGCTCGACGCTCGGCGCCGACCGGTCGCGGGAGCACCTCGAGGCGCACAAGAACGGTGACACCGTCACCCACGCCAATCTGCGCGCCGACCAGGTCGTGTCGTACGCGACGAACGGCGGCGCGGCCGCGCTGGGCCGGTCCGACGTGGGCGAGCTCGCGCCCGGCAAGAAGGCCGACGTCGTGCTGATCAAGAACGACAACTCGCCGGTCATGTTCCCGATCCTCAACCCGTACGGCCACGTCGCGTTCCAGGCCCAGCGCGGCGACGTCCACACCGTCCTCGTCGACGGAAAGGTCGTGAAGCACGACGGGAAGCTCGTCGGGATCGACCTCGGAGCCGCGAAGGCGGCGATCGAGTCGACGGTGGAGTACCTGCGGGAGCAGCTCGGGGAAGAGGCGTGGACCACCGGAATGAACCCCGACATCCCCGAGACCAAGGTCCTCGACAACCCGTACACCTACACCGACTACCGCAGCAGCGCGACGCACGGGAATTAGTCGCGGGTGAGGTCCGTGGTCGCGGCGAGGTCCGCGACCACGGACACCACGTGGTCGACGACCGGCGCCGACCGGCGCCAGGTCGCCACGGTCTCGGCGACCTCGCCCTCGAGCGGCACGAACACGACGCCGCTCCCCCGCAGCGAGCGGGAGGAGGCGGCCAGCCGGGTGACCCCCACCCCGGCCGCGACCAGCGCCAGCAGGTTCTGCACCGAGCTCCCCTCGGCCACGACCCGGGGCGAGAACCCGGCGGCCGCGTACTCCTCGTCGTAGCGCAGGTGCCAGGGCAGCCAGGAGTCCCGGGGCGTCAGCACCCAGGGCTCGTCGCGGAGCTCGGCCAGCCGGACCGTCTCGCGCCCGGCGAGCGCATGATCGGCGGGCAGCACCGCGCACACGGGCTCGGTGGCGATCACCCGTGTCGCCAGGTCGTCCACGCACGGCGGGCGCCCGAACCCGACGTCGTAGCGGTCCGCGCGCAGCCCCGACACCAGCTCGGCGATCGACACCGCGTCGGTCGTGAGCTCCCAGTCTCCGAACCGCTCCCGCAGCGCCCGCACGATCGGCGGCAGCAGCGTGTTCGCGGCCGAGGCCAGGAACGCGAGACGCACGCGCCCGACCTCGCCGCGGGCCGCCCGGCCGACGGTCGCGACCGCCTGGTCGGCCCGCGCCAGCACGGCCCGGGCCTCGGGCAGGAACACCCGTCCCACGTCGGTGAGCCGCGTCCCCCGGGTGTCCCGGTCGAAGAGGCGCGCGCCCAGCCGTCGCTCGAGCGTGGCGATCTGCTGCGACAGCGACTGCTGCGCGATGCGCAGCTTCCCGGCCGCGGCCGTGAAGCTCAGCTCCTCGGCCACCGCCACGAAGTAGCGCAGCTGGCGCAGCTCGACCACAGGCTCAGACTGTAACCGCAGTCGGCAACCGGTGTTGGCGCAGTTGTCCGGTCCGGCCGGAGGCTGGACCCATGGCACTCAACTGGTTGATCACCGGCTGCTCCTCGGGCTTCGGCCGGGCGCTCACTCTCGCTGCGCTCGATCGTGGCGACCGGGTGATGGCGACGGCCCGCCGGCCGTCGGACCTCGCCTTTCCCGGCGACCAGGTCCGCACGTTCCCTCTCGACGTCACCGATCCGGACGCTCCCCAGCGCGCCGTCGACGCCACGGTGGACGCCTTCGGCCGCCTCGACGTGGTGGTCAACAACGCCGGGTTCGCGACGGTCGGCGCGGTCGAGGAGACGACCATGGACGAGCTCCGGGAGACGATGGAGGTGATGTTCTTCGGGGCGGTCGCGGTCACGAAGGCCGCGGTGCCGGTGCTGCGGGCCCAGGGCCGCGGGGCGATCGTGCAGATCAGCTCGATGGGCGGTCAGCTGAGCTTCGCCGGGGTCGGTGCGTACAGCGCGGCCAAGTTCGCGTTGGAGGGCCTGTCGGAAGCGCTCGCGGCCGAGCTGGCGCCGCACGGGGTCCGGGTCATGATCGTCGAGCCGGGCGCGTTCCGCACCGAGCTCAACGGCTCCCGGATGATCGCCGCCGCCCCGCTGGACGCCTACCGCGACACCGCGGGCGTGACCCGCGAGAACCTCGCCGCCGACGACGGCAAGCAGCCCGGCGACCCGGCCAAGGCGGCCCGGATCATCGTCGACCTCGTCCACGGCGACGAGGCCCCGCTGCGCCTACCCCTGGGCCGGGACGCCGTCGACGCCCTGCGCGCCCACCGGACCCGGCTAGCCGACGACCTGGCCCGCTGGGAACACCTCAGCGTCGCGACGGCTCACTGACACCAGCCCGGCGACACAGAACAGCGCGGTGGCCGCGTAGCAGATCCAGAACACCCCGGTGTAGTTCGGCGGCAGCAGATCGCCGTATTCGGCCCGGTCGACGACGAGCGTCGCCGGGCCGAAGCCGAGGACGGCCCAGCACACCGCCTGTCTCAGCGTGCGCCAGACCAGCAGGCCGAGCCCGGCCCACCCGGCCAGCAGCGGGACGACGGCACCCCACGCACCGGGAGGCGTCATCGAGTCGGTCTTCCCCCGCACCGTGACCTGGACGACCCGGCCCTGCCACGTCCGGAGCCGCACCGGGTCACCCACCCGCGCGGCTGCCTCGATCGCGCTGTCCACCGGCCCGGTCCACTCGGATCCGTCGGCCCGCTCCACCCGCAGTCCCCAGGAGGGAACGCCACCACCGCCCGCGTGCACCGGAATCTCGCGCCACCGGTCGGTGACCCGTCCGGTCTCGGCCGGCGGGCACTCGGCCCCGCCGGACGCGCACGACTCCATCACCCGGCGGTAGTCGGCCAGCCGATCGAGCGGCGCGCCGGCCCAGAACACCCCGCCGACGGCCAGCGCGATGCCGAGCAGCCCGAACACGGCTCGTTGGATCAGTGCGCCGTCCATGGCGACTCCGGAGAAGGGCGGGTCTCCAGAGTAAGCGTCAGAACGGAGGCCAGGGAACGACGTGGCGGTGGCCGGCCGGCTTGGGGAAGCGGCCGGTGCGCAGGAGGCGCTCGACCCGCCGGGTCGTCACCTCCACCTCGGTCACGGTCAGGTGCTCTTCCAGCGCCTCCCGGAGCGCACCGTCCGGACCGAGCTCACCCCGCAGCCGGTTCAGCGCCGCGATCTCCTCGTCGTCGAGCGGTTCCCCGCCCCACCCCCACAGCAGCGTCCGCAGCTTGTTCTCCTCGTGGAAGCACAGGCCGTGGTCGACGCCGTACAGGTGGCCCTCGGCGGTGAGCAGCAAATGGCCGCCCTTGCGGTCGGCGTTGTTCGTCACCGCGTCGAGCACCGCCAGCCGGCGCAGCCGCACGTCGTCGGCGTGGGCCACGACGACGTCCCGGCCGCCGCCGTCGACGCCGCCGAACACCGGGAACCATCCGCGCGGAACCCGGTTCTCGGGCACCAGGTCGACCAGCTCGTCGACCGGCTCCGACTCGATCCACAGCTGCGCCATCCCCGGCCCGAACGGCCCGTCGCGCAGCAGCGTCGGCGGCACGAGGTCCCAGCCGAGCGTCTGGTCGAGCAGGTACGTCGAGACCTCCCGGCCGGCCAGCGTGCCGTCGGGGAAGTCCCACAGCGGGCGCTCGCCGCGGACCGGCTTGTAGACGCAGGCCGCGGTGCGGCCGTCGGCGCTGACCGACGCGAGCAGCGTCGCGTTGCTGGCGTCGACCAGCCGGCCCTCGATCTGCATCTCACCGGTGGCCAGCAGGACCAGCGCTTCTGCCGGCTCCAGCGCGGCCGGCTGCTCCGCAGTGCTCAGCGCCGGTACCCGTTCGAACGCGGGCACACGTGCCCGCCGGCCTCCAGCGGCAGCCCGCACAGCGGGCACGGCGGACGCCCGGCCGCCACCACCTTGATCGCCCGGGCCACGAACGCCCGGGTCTCGGTCGCGGTGAGCCGGACGCGGAGGCTGTCGAGCTCGTCCTCCGGCGCTTCCTCGTCCTCGGACTGCGCGGTCGCTTCGACGATCACGGTCGACGACTCGGCGTCCCAGGCCAGCGAGAGGGTCCCGACCCGGAACTCCTCCTCGACCGGCGCGGCCAGCGGGTCGGTGTCGACGTCGTCCGGCTCGTCACCGGTGTCGGCGCCGAGCCGGCGCTGGGCCTCGTCGAGCAGCTCGACGAGCCTCTCGGCCAGCAGCGCCACCTGAGTCTTCTCGAGCACGACGCTGACGATGCGACTCTGATCGGTGGCCTGCAGGTAGAACGTGCGGTCGCCGGGCTCTCCGACCGTGCCGGCGACGAACCTCTCGGGGCGTTCGAACGCGTGAACCTGACCTGCCATGCCCTCGACCCTACGCGGTCCGGGCGCGTACCGCCTCCGCGAGGTCCCCGGTCAGACCGTGCCCGCGCCACCACCGACGACGGCGTCCGAGGCGTCGACCTCGTCCTTGTTTCCGGCCGATTTCGGTGGGGGGAGCAACCCGGTCAGGTCGCCGCCGATGTCGTTGACGCGGACGACGAACGGGCGCGTCTCCGAGTACCGGACGATGCTCACCGAGCACGGGTCGACGACGATCCGCTGGAACAGATCGAGGTGCATCCCGTAGGCGTCGGCGAGGATCGCCTTGATCACGTCGCCGTGGCTGCAGGCCAGCCAGACCGCGTCCTTACCGTGCGATTCGAGCACCCGGGCGTCCCACTCGCGCACGGCCGCGACCGCGCGGGCCTGGGTCGCGGCCAGCCCCTCGCCCTCCGGCCCCGGGAACACCGCGGCCGACGGGTGCTGCTGGACGACCTTCCAGAGCGGTTCCTTCACCAGGTCGTTGATCTTCCGGCCGGTCCAGTCGCCGTACCGGCACTCGCCGAACCGCTCGTCGACCACCGGGGGCAGATCGCGGTCGGCCCACACCGGGGCCAGCGTCTGCTGGCACCGGTCGAGGGGGCTGGTGACGATCGCGGCCAGCGGCACCGGCCGCAACCGCTCGGCCACCGCGGACGCCTGCTTGCGACCGTGGTCGTCGAGGTCGACGCCCGGCGACCAACCGGCGAGTACGCCGCTGGTGTTCGCGGTACTCCGTCCGTGCCGCAGCAGCACCAGCGTGGGCATACGTCAACCTCATCCCGAATGCGAAAGCAGAACGCCCAACCCTACGTCGCGGAAATCACGCCGGTTCCGACGAGCAGCAGCACGATCGTCCCGAGGATCACCCGGTAGATGATGAAGACCGTGTAGCTGTGCTTGGCGATGAACTTCAGCAGCCACGACACCGAGATGTAGCCGACGACGAAGCTGACCAGCGTCGCCACGATCGTCGGACCCCAGCCGACGCCCCCGGAGATCCGGTCGGACTCGGTGACGCCCTGCAGGATACTGGCGCCGGTCAGGGCCGGGATCGACAGCAGGAACGAGAGCTTGGTGATCGTCACCCGGTCGATGTCGCGGAGCAGACCGGCCGACATCGTGGCGCCCGAGCGGGAGATGCCGGGGATCAGCGCCGCGCACTGGGCCAGGCCCATGATCAGCGTGTCCTTCCAGGTGATGTCTTCCTGGTGCCGGCTCTGGGTCGCGGCCCGGTCGGCGAACCACATGACGCCGCTGAACAGGATCAGCGCCGCGCCGACGAACCACAGGCTGCGCAGCGTCGTCTCGATCGCGTCCTGGAACAGCAGGCCGACGATCACGATCGGGATCGAGCCGACGATCACCGCGACGCCCTGCCGGAAGTCGGGGTCGCTCTTCGGCCGCTTGCCGAACAGCCCGGTGAAGAACCCGACGATGATCCGGACGATGTCCTTGAACAGGAAGATGATCGTGGCCAGCACCGCGCCGGACTGGATGATCACCGTGAACGCGGTGATGTCCGGGTCGTCGATCCGGTAGCCGAGCAGCTTCTCGAGGATCGTCAGGTGCCCGGTGCTGGAGATGGGCAGGAACTCGGTGAAGCCCTCGACCGCGCCGAGGAGGACTGCTTCGAAGATGTTCACTGAGCTGGGGAGTCCAATCCTGCGAGGCGGTAGGCCTCGTCGACAGCGGCGAGTGTTCCCGGACCGCCGAACGGAGCGACGGCGACGGTGGTGACTCCGGCGTCGGCCAACGCCCGCAGGCCGGTGGCGATCCGGTCGACCGGCCCGAGCAGCGCGGTCCGGTCGAGGAGTTCGAACGGCAGCGCGGCCATCGCGCCCTCGTAGTCCCGCCGCAGGTACTTCTCCTGCACCTCGGCGGCCTCGTCGGCGTAGCCCATCCGCACGGCGAGCCGGTTGTAGAAGTTCTGTTCCCGGCTGCCCATGCCCCCGACGTACAGCGCGGTGTAGCCTCGCACCGCCTGGGCGCACTCGACCGGGTCGTCCCCGACGACGACCGGCACGGTCGCCACCACGTCGAAGCCGTCCATCGTGAGACCGGCCTTCTCCCGCCCGCGCGCGACGATCGCCAGCTGCTCGGGCCCGAAGTCGGTGGAGAAGAAGATCGCCAGCAGACCGTCGGCGATCTCTCCGGTCAGCTCCAGGTTCTTCGGTCCGACCGCGGCGAGGTAGGTGGGGATCCGCTCCCGGACCGGGTGCACGGTCAGCATCAGGGCCTTCCCCGGCCCGTCGGGCAGCGGCAGGCGGTAGTGCTCGCCCTCGTACTTCACCCGTCGCTTGCGCTCCAGGGCCATCCGGACGATGTCGACGTACTCCCGCGTCCGGGCCAGCGGCTGGTCGAAGCGGACGCCGTGCCAGCCCTCGGACACCTGGGGACCGGAGACGCCCAGCCCGAGCCGGAACCGGCCACCGGAGAGCGTGTCGAGCGTCGCGGCGGTCATCGCGGTCATCGCCGGGGACCGGGCCGGGATCTGGAAGATCGCCGATCCGATGTCGATCCGCTCAGTCTGCGCCGCGACCCAGGCCAGCACCGTGGCCGCGTCCGAGCCGTACGCCTCGGCCACCCAGGCACTGTCCCAGCCGAGGCGGTCCGCCTCCTTCGCCAGCTCCAGGTTCGCGGCGTCGTTCCCCGCGCCCCAGTAGCCGAGATTCACCCCCAGTTTCACCTGATGCTCCCGTCTCGGTGAGGTCAGGGCGCAGCGTAACGGCGGGTCGGTGCTCGGGTGTGGGCCGGGGCGACGGTAGCGTCCGCTGCCATGGAACTGCGTGCCCTCGGCCACAGCGGGCTGATGGTGTCCCGGCTCGCGATGGGAACCATGTCCTGGGGACGGGACACCGAAGCGGACGACGCCGCCGACCAGTTGAAGGCGTTCACCGACGCCGGTGGCACCCTGGTCGACACCGCCGACGTCTACGCCGACGGCCGGGCCGAGGAGATCCTCGGCGAACTGCTCGGGCCGGTCGTGCCGCGCTCCGCGGTGCAGATCGCGACGAAGGCGGTCGCGGTGCCCGCGCTGCGCAGGCGCGACGCCTCCCGCGGCCACCTGCTCTCGGCCCTGGACGCCTCGCTGGCCCGGCTCGGCACCGATCACGTCGACCTCTGGCAGCTGCACGCCTGGGATCCGCACACGCCGCTGGAGGAGACGCTGTCCGCGGTCGACATCGCGGTCAGCACCGGGCGCGCGCGCTACGTCGGCATGTCGAACTACACCGGGTGGCAGACCGCGAAGGCCGCCACCTGGCAGCTGGCCCACGGCCGGTCGCGGCTGATCTCGACCCAGGTGGAGTACTCGCTGCTGGAGCGGGGCGTCGAGCGGGAGGTCGTACCGGCCGCGCTCGACCTCGGGATCGGGCTGCTGCCCTGGTCGCCGCTGGGCCGCGGGGTGCTCACCGGCAAGTACCGGCACGGGACGCCGGCCGACTCCCGGGGCGCCTCACCGCACTTCGAGCGGTTCATCGGCCGGTTCCTCGACCACCGGTCGGCCCGGATCGTCGAAGCGGTGGCGACGGCCGCCGACGGGCTCGGCGTCTCGCCGCTGACCGTGTCGCTGGCCTGGATCCGCGACCGGCCCGGGGTGGCCGCGCCGGTGGTCGGGGCCCGGACGGTGGGCCAGCTCATGCAGTCGCTGCAGACCGAGGCGCTGACGCTGCCGGCCGAGATCCGCCGGGCCCTGGACGACGTGTCCGCGCCCGAATTCGGTTACCCGGAACGAGACGGTGGCTGAAGGATTGAGGCACTATGACGAGGTGCCCCCAGATTACGAGTACGCGCCGCTGAGGTTGCCGCCCGGCACCGACCGGGTGTCCGCACAGGTGGAGCTGACCATCCGGGCCGAGTACGGCGGGTGGGAGCTGGCCCGGGTCCGGCTCTACGCCGACGGCACCCGCAAGGTCGTCCTCCGCCGCCGGCGGCGCCCCGAGGGCGCGCCGGCGCTGGCCACGTAACTACCAGAGACTGCTGGCGGTGGGGTCCGGGAGCGGGTCCCGCGGGGCGGGGTACTCGACCGGGGGTTCCTCGTCGACGATCTCCTCGTCCATCCGGTACAGCTGCTGCTCGTCCGGCCCGAGCAGCAGCGGGTCGGCGCCGTCCGGCGCGTCCGAGAACGTCAGCGGACGCCGGACCGCGTTCACCAGCAGGACGCCGTTGCCGGGCACGAGTTCCTCGGGGTAGGCGTCCAGCGCGGCGACCGTGCCGTCGCCGGCCTGGACCAGCTCGTTCACGGCCTCGCCGATCTCGCTGACCGGACGGGCCGCGTGGGTGGCGTCGACCGCGGCCCACGACGTCCGGCGGGCCTCGGTGGCCAGCGCGAGCAGCCGGGACGGCTCCGGGATCACGTAGTCGCGCCGGTGCCGCACCGAGACCATCAGCGCGCCGTCACCGACCGGGGCACTGCTGGTGGGGGCGGCGGCGGCCGGAACCGGCACCGACTCGTCAGCCTCGAGGTACTCGCAGTCCCACGGCGTGACCTCGTCGTAGACGTCGCTGATCAGGTCGTCGTAGCGCACGGTCGCGTTGTTCAGCGCCACATAGGCCCGCCAGACCTGGTCCTCGCCCGCGCCGGCCCGCAGTACCGAGCGGTGGTGCCGGGCCGCGGCGACGATCGCCTCTAGGGCCGCGTCGATCTGAGCTTCCGTAGACATCGCCAGGGGCTCCTCAGCTGCGCGACAAGAACCGATCGAGAACACGCACCCCGAACTGTAGGCCGTCGACCGGCACGCGCTCGTCGACACCATGGAACAGCGAGGCGAAATCGAGATCGGCCGGCAGGCGCAGCGGGGCGAAGCCGAAGCATCGAATGCCCAGACGCGACAACGCCTTGCCATCGGTGCCACCGGACAACATGTACGGGACCGCGCGGGCCCCGGGGTCCTCGTGGCGCAGCGCGTCGGCCATCGCGTCGACCAGGTCGCCGTCGAACGTCGTCTCGAGCGGGATCTGCTCCATCGTCGGCTCGACCTTGACGTCCGGGCCGGCCAGCTCGCGGATCGTCTGCAGGAACTCCTGCTCCTGCCCGGGCAGCACCCGCCCGTCGATCGCCGCGGTCGCCGACCCGGGGATGACGTTCACCTTGTACCCGGCGTCGAGCATCGTCGGGTTCGCGGTGTTGCGCAGGGTCGCGCCGATGATCCGGGCGATCGGGCCGAGCTTCGCGATGACCTGCTCGGGCTCGTCCGGGTTCAGCTCGATGCCGAGCGCGTCGCTCGCCTCCTCGAGGAACCGGCGGACGCTGTCGGTGAGGACGATCGGGAACCGGTGCCGGCCGATCCGCGACACGGCCTCGGACAGCGTCGTGATCGCGTTGTCCTCGTGGGTGAACGACCCGTGCCCGGCCTTACCGGTCGCGGTCAGCTTCAGCCACTCGATACCCTTCTCGGCCGTCTCCACCAGGTACAGCCGGAGGTCGTCGGTGACCGAGAGCGAGAAACCGCCGACCTCGCTGACCGCCTCGGTGCAGCCCTCGAACCACTCCGGGTGGTGGTCGACCATCCAGTGTGCGCCGTGGGTGCTGCCGGCCTCCTCGTCGGCGAAGAACGCGAGCGTGATGTCCCGCGGCGGCTTGATGCCCGCCCGGGCCCAGCGGCGCACGACCGCCAGGATCATCGCGTCCATGTCCTTCATGTCGACGGCGCCCCGGCCCCAGAGATAGCCGTCGCGCAGCTCGCCGGAGAACGGATCGACCGCCCAGTCGTCGGCGTTCGCCGGGACGACGTCCAGATGGCCGTGCAGCACCAGACCGCCGCGGTCGCGGTTCGCGCCTTCCAGGCGCGCCACGACGGTGGCGCGGCCGGGCTCGCTCTCGTAGATCTCGGCCGCGATCCCGACCTCGTCGAGTTTCCCGGCGACGTACTCCGCCGCGGCCCGCTCCCCCGCGCTGGTCGCGGTCTCACCGGTGTTGGTGGTGTCGATCCGGATCAGGTCGCGCGCGAGGTCGACTACTTCGGTCTCAGCGTCGGAGCTCATGCGCCCTTGATACCAGCACGGCGTCGGCCCGGACGGTTGCCCATCTGTCCGGATGCGGACCGTCACCGGCAATCACCCTGGGTGGTGGGATACACCGGCCTGCGCAACGTACAAATCAACTCCTAGGTGGGGATATGACATCGAACTTGCGGAGGACTCTCGCCGCCGCAGTGTGTGCGGCCGGATTGGCCGTGGCCGCCGTGATCGCCGCTCCGGCAAGCGCGGCGACGCCGGACGGGCCCAGCGGTCCGGTGATCTACGACCGCGGGCTCTGGTACCAGAAGGACACGCCGTCCGGCGGCGCGGCCGACCGCTCGTTCAGCTTCGGCCGCCGAGGCAGCGACCTCGACGTCCCGGTGGTCGGCGACTGGAACGGCGACGGCTCGGAGACGGTCGGGATCGCCCGCGCCGACGGCACCGCGGACACGTTCACCTGGTTCCTGCGCAACGCCAACAGCGCCGGTCCGTCGGACCTCTCGTTCACGTTCGGACGGCCCGGGCTGACCGAGGTCCTACGTGGTACCCCGATCGCCGGCAACTTCGACCCGGCCGACGACGCCTACGAGGTCGGCTACGTCATCCCCGACACGTCCGGGACGCTGCGGTGGACGATCCGGCGCGACCTGGGCGCGTCCTCGCCGACCGTCACGTTCGCGTACGGGCACCTCGGCGACCGGCCGGTCGTCGGCGACTGGGACGGCGACGGCGTCGACACGGCCGGAATCGTCCGCGGCAAGCAGTGGATGGAGATCAACGACGTGCTGGCGGGCGGCTCGCCCGACACGAACTTCCCGTTCGGGGCCACCGCGTCGCACCTCCGCGAGGAGCCGGTCGTCGGCGACTGGGACGGGAACGGCACCGACACGCCCGGCCTGCTGCGCAACGTGCCGGCCAGCAACCCCGAGGGCGGGCTGCAGCTCTGGCTCTACCGGAACGAGAACACGACCGGCGGCGCCGACGGCAGCTTCGTCTTCGGCAGCGACGCGTTCCGGGTCGGCGTCGACGCGCTATTCGTCCCCCGGCTGACGATCGACGTCAGCTGACCACGTTCGGCCGGGCGCCGACCGGCGCCCGGCCGAACCGCAGGAACCCGTCGTCGACCTTGCCGTGCTTGAGCAGCAGCACGTCCCGCGGGTAGTTCTGGTAGAGCCGCCACGGCGCCGCCGGGCCCTGGCGCGGCAGCTCGTCGGCGCTGCGCAGGATGTAGCCCGACTTCAGGTCGATCAGCGGCGGCGCGTCCGGGTCCACCGGCGGTCCCTCCGGCGTGACGACCGCGTAGCCTTTCTCGTCCATGTAGTTCAGCAACCGGGTGACGTACCGCGCGACCAGGTCGGCCTTGAGCGTCCAGGACGCGTTCGTGTACCCGACGGTCAGCGCGAAGTTCGGAATCGCCGACAGCATCATGCCCTTGTAGGCCAGCAGCTGTGACGGCACCGGCTCGACCCCGTCGACGCGGAGCGTCGCTCCGCCCAGGAACAGCAGGTTCAGCCCGGTCGCGGTCACGACGACGTCGGCCTCGAGCTCCTGTCCGGACGCCAGCCGGAGGCCGGTCGGGGTGAATGTCTCGATCCGGCCGGTCTCCACCGACGCCGTGCCCGCGCTGATCGCGGCGAACAGGTCGCCGTCCGGGGACAGGCAGAGCCGCTGGTCCCACGGGTCGTAGCGGGGCCCGAAGTGCGTGTCGACGTCGTAGTCGCGCGGCAGCTGGCGGAGCGCGCCCGCACGCAGCAGCTTCTTCATCAACTCCGGGCGACGCCGGGACAGCTGGTAGCTCAGCGTCGTGAACAGCACGTTCTTCCAGCGGATGACCGGATACGCGCGCTCCGGGCTCATCCGTCGGCGCAGCCGGGCGGCGATCGGGTCGACGGTCGGCAGCGTCGCCACGTACGTCGGCGAGCGCTGCACCATCGTCACGTGCCCGGCCTTCCCGGCCAGCGCCGGGACGAGCGTCACCGCGGTCGCCCCGCTGCCGATGACGACGATCCGCTTCCCGGTGGCGTCGAAATCCTCGGGCCAGTGCTGCGGGTGGATCACCTGGCCGCGGAAGTCGCCGAGGCCGGGGAAGTCGGGGGTGAAACCCTCGTCGTAGCGGTAGTAGCCGGAGCAGAAGTAGAGGAACGAGCACGTCAGCTCGACGGTCTCGCCGTCGTGCTCGGCGGTCACGGTCCAGCGGGCGGTCTCCGACGACCAGTCGGCCGCGACGACCCGGTGACCGAACCGGATCTTCTCGTCGACGCCGAACGCCCGCGCGGTCGACCGGACGTACTCCAGGATCGACGCGCCGTCGGCGATGCCCTTCTTGCTGGTCCAGGGCCGGAACGAGTACCCGAGCGTGAACATGTCGGAATCCGACCGGACGCCCGGGTACCGGAACAGGTCCCAGGTGCCGCCGATCGTGTCCCGCGCCTCGAGGATCGCGACCGACTTGCCCGGGGTGAGCGCCCGCAGATGGCAGGCCGCCCCGATGCCGGACAGCCCGGCCCCGACGATCACCACATCGACGTGCTCCATGGCGCCGACCGTAGCAACGCACTCGACACCCTGTCGACGAGTTCGACATGATGTCGAGCATGCAACGAGGACGACGTCGCCCCCGGGTGTCCGGTGACGAGCGCGAGTCGGCGATCCTGGCCACCGCGGAACGGCTGCTCGGGGAGCGTCCGTACGCCGAGATCTCGACCGACGACCTGGCCCGCGGGGCCGGCATCTCCCGGCCGACGTTCTACTTCTACTTCGCCTCGAAGGACGCGGTGCTGCTCGCGCTGCTCGACCGGGTCAGCGTCGAGGCGCACGCGGGGGCCACCGAGGCGCTCGAACTCTCCCGCTCGGACGACCCGAGGGTGCTCTGGCGGGCGGCGATCCGGACGTTCTACGAGACGTTCTCGGCGCACCGGCCGGTCGCGCTGGCCGCCGCTCAGGCCCGGGTCACCAGCCCCGAGGTCAGCGCGCTGTGGGCGGGGATCGTCGAGGGCTGGGTCGGCCGCACCCAGCTGGCGATCGAGTCCGAGCGGGCCCGCGGCGCCGCACCCGCCGGGCTGCCGGCCCGTGACCTGGCGATCGCCCTGACGTCGATGAACGAGCGGGTCAGCTACGGCACGTTCGGCGGGTTCGAACCGGCGATCACCGGCCCGCACGTGGTCGACGTCCTGCTCGACGTGTGGCTGGCGGCGATCTACCGGGGGCGTCTGTAAGACTTGACCGCGATGGACTTCTACTCCGCATACGACCAGGGCTTCTTCCGGGTGGCGGCCAGCGCGCTGTCGACCGCGATCGCCGACCCGGCAGCCAACGCCTCGGCGGTGATCGACGTGGCCCGCGCGTGCGCGGCCGACGGCGTCGGGCTGGTGGTGTTCCCCGAGCTGACGCTGTCCGGCTACTCGATCGAGGACCTGCTCCTCCAGGACACGCTGCTGGACGCGGTGGAGACCGCGGTCGACACGATCGTCGCCGCGTCGGCCGACCTGCTGCCGATCCTGGTCGTCGGCGCCCCGCTGCGGTACCGGCACCGGCTCTACAACACCGCGGTGGTGATCCACCGGGGCCGCATTCTGGGCGTGGCCCCGAAGTCGTACCTGCCGACGTACCGGGAGTTCTACGAGCGCCGCCAGACCGCGCCCGGCGACGACGTCGCCGGCACTCTCCGGCTCGGCGGGGTCGACGTCCCGTTCGGGCCCGACCTGCTGTTCGACGCGGTCGACGTCCCGGGCTTCGTGCTGCACGTCGAGATCTGCGAGGACATGTGGGTCCCGATCCCGCCGAGCGCCGAGGCCGCGCTGGCCGGGGCCACCGTGCTGGTCAACCTGTCCGGCAGCCCGATCACGATCGGCCGCGCCGACGACCGCAAGCTGCTCTGCCGGTCGGCGTCCTCCCGCTGCCTGGCCGCGTACGTCTATGCGGCGGCCGGCGAGGGCGAGTCGACGACGGATCTGTCCTGGGACGGGCAGACGATGATCTACGAGAACGGCGTCCTGCTGGCCGAGACCGAGCGGTTCCCGCGCGGTGAGCACCACGCGACGGCCGACGTCGACCTGGACCTGATCCGCGCCGAACGGCTCCGCATGGGGACGTTCGACGACAACCGCCGACACCACGGGGCCCGGCTGGAGAACTACCGCCGGATCGAGTTCGCGGTCGAGCCACCGGCGGGCGACATCGGGCTGCGCCGGAAGCTGGCGCGCTACCCGTTCGTCCCGGCCGACGCCTCCCGGCTGGAGCAGGACTGCTACGAGGCCTACAACATCCAGGTGTCCGGGCTGGAGCAGCGGCTGCGGGCGATCGGGCAGCCGAAGGTCGTGATCGGCGTGTCCGGCGGCCTGGACTCGACGCACGCGCTGATCGTCGCGGCCAAGGCGATGGACCGCGAGGGCCGGCCGCGCAGCGACATCCTCGCTTTCACGCTGCCCGGGTTCGCGACGAGCGACCACACCCGGAACAACGCGGTCGCGCTGGCCGACGCCCTCGGCGTCACGTTCGAGACGATCGACATCCGGCCGGCCGCGAACCAGATGATGGCCGACCTCGGGCACCCGTACTCGCGCGGCGAAGAGGTCTACGACGTCACGTTCGAGAACATCCAGGCCGGGCTGCGCACCGACTACCTGTTCCGGGCCGCGAACCAGCGCAACGGGATCGTGCTCGGCACCGGCGACCTGTCCGAGCTCGCGCTGGGCTGGTCGACGTACGGCGTCGGCGACCAGATGTCGCACTACAACGTCAACGCGGGCGTGCCCAAGACGCTGATGCAGCACCTGATCCGCTGGGTCATCTCGTCGCGCCAGTTCGACGACGAGGTCGCCAAGGTCCTGCAGGCCGTGCTCGACACCGAGATCACCCCGGAGCTGGTGCCGACCCGCGAGGGCGAGACGCCGCAGAGCACCGAGGCCAAGGTCGGCCCGTATGCGCTGCAGGACTTCTCGCTGTTCCACGTCCTGCGGTTCGGGTTCGGGCCGGCGAAGATCGCGTTCCTGGCCCTGCACGCCTGGCGGGACGCGGCGGCCGGCGAGTGGCCGCCGAACTACCCCGAGGCGAGCCGCAACGCCTACGACCTGGCGGCGATCCGGCACTGGCTCGAGGTGTTCCTGGCCCGCTTCTACGCGTTCAGCCAGTTCAAGCGGTCGGCGCTGCCGAACGGGCCGAAGGTGTCGGCCGGTGGGTCGCTGTCTCCCCGTGGTGACTGGCGGGCCCCGTCGGACGCATCCGCCCGGACCTGGCTGGACGAGCTCCACCGCGACGTTCCGGAGTCCTGACGGTCTGAACGTGCCGGTCCGAGGCATTCACGTCACGGGTCGCCCGCGTCCGATGTGGGCGCTTCAGGTGGCGCTCAGGGCTGTTCCGATCACGATCCGTCGCAGTTTTCCCACGTCAGCGCGGTCAGGCGTGAGTGGACGTGAATGCCGCACCGGGCATGTCGAGGCATCAAAGTGGACGCCACGCCGGTGACGGAGGGTGAGATTCGGGCCGCCCCGGGCGCGCCGAGTTCGTAATCTGATCCTCCGATCGGCCGATCCGCCGACGCCACTCGGTGCGCCTTTTCAAAGCCCCGATTTTGAATGCGATTTTAAATAGATCCGGGCTTTGAATAACATTCAATAATTGTAAACAGGGCACCAACCTTATCCCTTCTTAATACGGACGAGTTTCGTTCAGTAGAGTGTCGGTGCGATTCCGGTTCGCCGGCCGCCCGCCCCGGAACCGTACCGGGGGGTAGCACCTATTTTGCAACCGGATTCAAAAGTCCGCTCAAAACCGGAAAAGGGATTCGCGAGCCGGACCGCCGACCGTCCCGAAGACGTGCGGCCCGACCGGCGCTCCCGCTGGCCGCAATAGGCCGTGAAACGGCCGCAGAACGATTTACCGGGGCCGGCCCGGCCCATCCCCCTCCGGCGGCCCCAGAGGCGCTGGAGAGCCGCTCGAAAGGCGTGCGGTCCAGCAACCGGGGAAAGGACGAAAAAGGCCGCACACGACGAGGCCCCGGCCGACGGAAACGCATCCTGGGAATCAGGATGGTTCGTCGGCCGGGGCCTCGAGATCCGCGTGCCGGGCGAGTGGTGCGAGGGGTGAGCCGGCGGCCCGCGGCGAGCTGTGGGTCATGCGAGGTGCTCCGACGCCCCCGCCCTCGCCGGGTCGACCACCGAGTAGCAGCTGATCAGCCGGTACGGGGTCGGACCCCGGCGAGACGGGACGTCTGCGAACGGCGTTGCCGGCCGTTCGGGACCCGCTGCCGTGCGTCTGACCGGGAGCGGGAGGTGACCGGGACGACGCACCAGGGCCGCGAGGGGCCGGTCCGGCGCGGAACGCGCGGTCAACCGGGGAAATTCTCCGTAGGAATGGGGCTCGTCAAAGACCAGGAATGGTCAGCCGTGCTGCATGGCACAACTCCTCGAGATCACACCGAATGGCTCGGCAATCGAACGGAAGAGAAGATCAGGGGTGCATCAGTCCGGAGGCGATCGCCGTGCCGCCGCCACCAGCGAGGAAAGCGATCGTGGCGAGCGTAATTGCGGTAGCAGCAGTCGCGATCAGGCGTCCGATCCGCATGGTTTTCTCCTTGAGGGGGAACCGAGTTTGATTTCGGGTGCCCTGGGGGTCTCGCAAGATTTCGACGCGTCGTGTTCTCGAGCAATTCCGAGGACGGGAGTAACCATTCCACAGCCAACCGTAATGGCAACCCTCTTCAAGTTCTCTTAATGTTCGGCCAAGGCCCGGGCCGGCCGTGGGCCACGCGCGCCGGCCGACCGTCGGTGGCCATACCGGAATGTTTTCCCGACAGGCCCGTAAAAGTGAGCTCCGCACGATATGCGGTAGAGTTTGTCCGAGTGAGCTCAGTTGTTCACTCGCCGAAGCGCGTGAGTCACTTGTTCACTCTCCGTCTCCGTCCTATCCTGGCTTCGTGACGATCTCTCCGGTTCCCGGCTCGTTGATCGGGCGTGACGTAGAGATCGCACGGCTCGACAGCTGGATCACCGGGTGTCTCGCGGGCGATGGCCGCGCGGTCCTGATCGACGGTGAAGCCGGCATCGGCAAGTCCACTCTGATGGTCACGGCCTGCCTGCAGGCGGCCGAGGCGGGGTTCACCGTCTACCGGGGAGCGGGCGACGAGCTGGGTCAGGGTCTGCCACTGCTGCCGTTCCTCGACGCACTCGAGGTTCGCGAGTCCACCAACGACCCGCGCCGCCGCGCGGTGCTTCGGCTCTTACGGGGTGATCTGTCCGCGGCGACCGCGGTCGACGTCGTCACCGCGGCCTCCGAGCACCTGTTCGCGCTGGTCGAGCAGCTCTGCGAGCAGTCGCCGGTGATGATCGTGATCGACGATCTGCAGTGGGCCGACCCGACCTCGGTCGCGCTGTGGGGCCGGCTCGCCCGGGCCGCCCGGCAGCTACCGCTGCCGCTGCCGCTGTTCCTGCTCGGGTTGGCCCGCCCGACCCCGCAGGGCGACAGCCTCCGCGCGCTCCGGCGCACGGTCGACAACGACGACCTCGTCCGGCTCGGTCCGCTCGGCGGCTCCGACGTCACCGCGCTGCTGACCAGCCTGACCGGCGGCCGTCCGGGCACGGCCCTGACCCGGCTGGCCGAGGGCGCGGCCGGCAACCCGCTCTACCTCACCGAGCTCGTCGGCGCGCTCAGCCGCGGCGCCTATCTGGCCGAGACCGCACCGGGCACCGTCGACGTGGTCTCCGACTCGGCTCCCCAGACGCTGGCCGCGGCGATCGCCGACCGGCTCGGCTTCCTGTCCGAGCAGGTCCGTGGTGTGCTCCGGGCCGCGGCGCTGCTCGGGGTCCGGTTCGCGGTCGACGACCTCGCGCTCGTGCTCAAGCAGAGCGTCACCGACCTGCTGCCCTCGCTGCAGGAGGCGCTGGCCGCGGGCGTGCTCGCCGACACCCCCGAGGGGCTGGGCTTCCGGCACCCGCTGATCCGTACCGCGCTCTACGAGGAGCTGCCCGCCTCGGTCCGCTCGGCCCTGCACCGCGACGCCGGCCGCGCGCTGGCCGAGGCCCACGCCCCGGTCGATCGCGTGGCCAGGCAGCTGCTCTCGGCCGACGACCCGTCGGCCCCGCGGCTCGGCCCGCTCGATCCCTGGGTGCAAGACTGGCTGGTCGAGGCCGGTCCGGCGCTCGTCGGCCAGGCGCCCCAGGCCGCGGTCGACCTGCTGCGCCGGGCGACGTCCGGCTGGCCGGCCCGTCCGGCCAGCGCTTCGCTGTCGGCACTGTTCGCCGACGCGCTGTACCGCACCGGCCACGCCGCCGAGGCGATCCAGGTCACGACGGCCGCGCTCGACCGCGCGACCGACCCCGACCTGATCGTCGAGCTGCACTGGATCAGCTGCCAGGCCCAGATGCAGTCCGGCGAGTCGGCGAACGCGCTGGAGATGCTGCACGAGGCGCTGGCCAACCCGGCGCTGACCGCCCGGCACCGGGCCCGTCTGCTGATCCCGGCCGGCCGCGCGCACCGGATGATCGGCCAGCTCGAGCTCGCGTCCAAGACCGCCGAGGAGGCCCGGGCCTACGCCCTGGAGTCCAACGACCGGTGGGCGCTGGCCTGGGCGCTGCACCTGCTCTGCGTCACGACCGTGACCAGGGGCGACGCGGCGATGAGCATCCCGCTGTTCGACCAGGCGGTCGCGGTCACCACCGAGGAGCTGTCGCTCACCGACCTGCGGCTGCTGGTCCAGGTCAACCGGTCGATCGCCCTGGGCGACCTCGACCGCTACCCCGAGGCGCTCGAGGCCGCCCGCGAGGTCCGCGACGCGGCCACCCGGGTCGGTTCGGCCATCCGTCTGGGTCAGGCCCACGCCGCGCTCTGCGAGCTCTACTACGAGAACGGCCAGTGGGACGACGCCCTGGCGAGCGTCGCGGCCGTGCCCGACGAGACGTGGGACCAGGCGTCGGCGTGCCATTGCCACGGCATGGCCGCGGTGATCCACCTGCACCGGGGCGACACCGAGGCCGGCCTGCGCAACCTCGAGCAGTCCGAGTCGCACGGGGTGATGGTCGGCGGTCTGCGGGTCGTGGCCTCGCTGGCGATGGCCAGCTCGCTCCGCCACGAGCAGGAGGGCCGGCGTGACGAGGCGCTGGCCACGCTCCTGGCCAACCTCTCCGGCGAGGTCGAAGAGCTCGACGAGATGGAAGAGCTCATCCCCGAGGCGATGCGCCTGGCCGTCGAGTGCAACGACGAGGTCGGCGCCGCGCAGGTGCTCCGCCTGGCCGAGGACGCCGTGGGCAAGGCCGAGATCCCGCACCGGGTCGGCGCCGCGCTGTACTGCCGTGGCCTGCTCGAGGGGGACGCCCAGCTCCTGCTCCAGGCGGCCGAGCGGTACCTCGCCGCCGGGCGTCCGATTCGCCGGGCGGCCGCGCTGGAAGCCGCGGCGGCCCGGTTCGCCGACCTGGGTGAGCGGGCCGAGGCCCGCAACGCGTTCAGCCGCGCGCTCGACGGCTACCACGCGCTGGAAGCGAGCTGGGACGCGGCGCGGCTGCAGAATCGGTTCCGCGAGTACGGCATCCGGCGGGCCCCGCGGGTGAAGCACCGCCAGGTCCGGTCCGGGTGGGACAGCCTGACCCCGACCGAGGCGAAGATCGCCGACCTGGTCGTGCAGGGGATGTCGAACCCGCAGATCGCCGCGCAGCTGTTCCTCTCGCCGCGGACGGTCAGCACCCACGTGTCGCACATCCTGAGCAAGCTCGACCTGCGGTCCCGCATCGACCTGGCCCGGGAAGCGGCCCTCCGCGCGGAGTCCGGCGAGTAGAACGTCCGGCGCCCCGGAGCGCCGTCCCCCACGCACGAATCAGCCGGGGACACCCCTCGTGTCCCCGGCTGAACTCGCCCCCGTGGGCCCCTACTCCTCCGTGGGCGTCCCCATCCCCTCGGGAGCGGGGTACCCGTGCCGCGGGGCCGCCGGGTTCGGCGGCATCACCCGGGCCCGGCCGACGACGCCCTGGCCGTCGGCGTCGGTCGCGGCCTCGACGCCGGCACCGGGATCGCTGCCGGCGACGAGCCGCTCCCCCGCCTCGTCCGGTGCGGGCGCGGTGGAACCGCTACCCGGAGCGGACGAGGCGGGCCCGACCGGCGCGAGGTCTGCAGCCGCGGGGCCGGCCGCCGCAGAGCCGGTCGCGCCGGCCGGAGTCGGAACGACCCCCCCGCCGGCGGCGGGGAGGTCGAGGGAGGCCGGCCCGGTGGGTGGGACGACGCCGAACTGGGTGACGTCGGAGCCCATCGAGCCGTTCTGCATGCCGTCGTTCGAGCGCCCGTGCTGCATGCCGTCACCGGAGAAGGACGAGAGGTCACCGGTGCCGTAGAGCAGCGGCACGTCACCCGTGGTGTGGGTGATGGGCAGGTCGGTCAAGGAGATGCCGCGGTGGCGGCCGGCCGGTGCTCGGCCCGGGGCACCCGGCTCCGCCGTGCCGGGTGCCGCCGGGCCCGCAGGCCCCGGAACCATGGGGCCGTAGGGGTGACGGGGGCCGCGCGCGGCCGCCCCGTCGAAGGGGGTGGAACTCACCGGCATCGCGCTGATCGGCCGGGACGACAACGGCCGGGACGAGAGCGGGCCGGGTGAGAGCGGGCCGGACGCGATCGGGCCGAGCGGGTCGACGGACGCGTAGGGGCCGAGCGCGCGCCCGAGGTCCGACGGCGGGGCCGGGTACAGCGAGCCGGGGTGGGGAGGAGCCGCGTGGATGGGCATGGGACCTGTTCCGTTCGGGACGCCCCCGCCGATGGGGCCGTCGATGCCTGAGCGGGGCCCGCCGGGGACGCCGGCGTGGCCGTTGGGAGGGACGGGGTACCCGACCGGGACCGGTCCGCTGCGGCCGTTCCGACCGCCGTTCGGTGCACCGTCGGGTCCCAGGAAGGGGCCGCGGGGGCCCGTCGCCGCACCGGGCTGCGGCGACGGGCGGTCGAAGCCGACCGCGGGAGCGTGGCCACCCGGATAGCCCAGCTGGTCGCCGGTGGCCAGCGAGGGGTGCGGTGTGGGCATCATCGGGAGCCGGGGAGCCGGCCAGGCCGGAACCGCCGCACCGGGACGGAGCTGCGGGGGGTGCGGTCCCGGTTTCCCCACCGCCTCCGCGGCCCGCGCACCCGAGCCGAGCGCGCGCGGTGCGTCGTCGCCGACCCGCTCGCTGTGCAGCTTCTGGCTCGCCACCTCGAGCGCGGCGATCGTCGACTCCTTGCGACGCCTGCGCTGACCGGCCCGGGCCCAGCCCGGCGCCACGTACCACCAGATCAGGAACCAGACCAGCGTGCCGCCGGTGATCCAGTAGGCGTAGGGCGGGCCCATCACGACGTCGAGGATCAGCAGCAGGACCGCGTTGATCGCGAGCATCAGCAGCGTGACGCCCCAGAGCGCGAACCGGCTCGACGCCCGCACCAGCTGTGCTTCGAGCCGGCGGCGGAACACCAGCCGGGAGAACGGCGCCGGGGCGATCAGCAGGCAGGTGGCGCCGGCCACGAGCACCAGGCTCACCACGTAGACCGTGCGCTGGAACTGCGTCGTCTCGGCGAACCGGCCGGTGAAGGCGAGCAGGAGCAGGAACACGAGGAGTAACTGCGTCCCGATCTGCGCGGCGCGGACCTCGTGCAGGATCTCGAGGTAGTTGCGGTTCCACCGCTGGGTCGGGGTCTCCCGGGTCCGTGCGTCGCGCTGCTCGGAGACCATCCGGCCGGCCGTCAATTCCTTGGCCATCGAAACACACCTACCTTCCGGCGTGGACGGTGCCCGGTGGGGGTTCCGTCGCTGGTGAAAAGACTCGTCTAAGTCCGGTCGGGAGACATCGGTCGACTGACGTAGCCGCGAAGCCCCGCGGGGCCGACGAGCGTCGGCGGAACTACGACGGTGCTCCGGTCGCCGTCGGCGCACGGCCGCACGGTCCCGCAGAGCGGGCACAGCGGACCGTCGAGAGCCGAGGAGAACGACGGCGGAACGCTCGGGAGGTGTGACACCCAGTGACGCATGGCCTCAACCGGCCGCTCGTTCGAGGCCGTGCCTCGACGGGCCGAGGCCCGCGGGCACCGCGGTGACGCCGGACGGGGGTGGGGCGTCGATCGGCCGGTACACCGGCCGGGGCCCGGGCTTCCGCCGCGGCATGTAGCGGTGGTAGATCTCCAGCCGCGCGGACGCCGTCGGCGGGACCATCCCGGCGCGGCCGAACGAGTGCAGGATGGCCTGCTGCAGCACCCGGGCGGCCTCGCGGAGCCAGGGCCCGTCCACCGGATGGCCTTCCCGGCCCAGGCAGCGGGCGATCATCGGCAGCACGTTGTACCGGTTCGGGTCGGCGAGCTCGCGGCACGCCATCTCGAACGCGACGTAGAAGCCGGAGAACGCCACCGGATAGGCCAGCGCCTCGGTGAAGTGCAGCCGGTGGCGCGAGAGCGCGGGCACCGCGTACCAGCGCAAGCCCAGCGCGGCGAACCAGGCGAACCCCGGGTGTTCGAGGGGCACCTCCAGCACTCGTTCGGGCGAGAGCTCGTAGGCGATCACCGGGCCGCCGTGCACGCGCAGCAGCAGCGGCAGCACGTCGAACGGCCCGGGGAGCAGCCGGCCCCCGTCGACCGGGCGTCCGCCCGGCCAGCCGGCCCGCAGGGCCAGCGTGGTCAGCTCCAGGTGGTACGGGTCGCCGAGGATCGATCCGTCGGCCTGCCGGTACCCGGCGTAGCTGACCAGCTGGTCGTTCAGGATCTCGATCGACGGGTCGAGCACGGTGGCGACCGAGCGGATCTTCCCGTCCCGGGTCGCCACCCGGAGGTGCTCGGCCAGCCCGGATGCGACCGCGTCGGGGTCGCTGACCCCGCGCAGGTCCCGGACGTGCAGCCCGCGCCAGCGCAGGCGTCCGATGCCCTTGTCGGCGTTGGCCCAGGCGACCCGGGCCGCCCACGCCAGTTGCTCGGTAGTGGGGATCGTGGGAACAGCAGGGGCGAGGTGTCCGCGCTCTGCCGCGACGACGTCGATCACTTCGGCACCTCCGTTAGTCACGCAGTACGCAGACCGAGGTCAGCGTCGGGTCACTGGCTCCGTGGATGTGCATTCCGCTGGCGACCGCCCTGGTCAGCGCCGTGACCGCGTCGCGGTCGAGGCACTCCCCGGGCATCACCGACGGGACGCCGGGCGGGTACGGGGTGATCGGCTCGGCGCTGGTGCGCCCGACCGCCCGCTCGAGCGGGACCGATTCGGTGGCCGCGAAGTGGGCCTCCCGCGGGGTGCAGACCTGGGTCCGCGGCGCGAGCAGGGCCTCGACCAGCTGCCCGTCCCAGGCCGGGCGGAGCCGGCGGCGGGGACGGCAGGCGACGGTCCGCAGCGCGGTCACCAGCGCGTCCACGACCTCGGGCGGCGTGCAGGTGGTGATGGCCACGAACAGGTTGCTCTCGTCGGCCCCCTCGACGGCGACCGCCGGGTGGAGCAGCCCACTGGTGCCGAGCCCGGGGCCGGGCGTCCGCAGGAGCCGTTCGAGTTCGAGGCCGGTGAGGCCGAGGCCGCGGACGCTGATGACCAGTCGCAGCGGGTCGAACCGCTCGAGGGGAACGCCGAGGTCCTCGGCCTCGGCCACCCGGACGCCGGGGATCGCGGCGAGCCGGCGACGGGCGTCGGCGACGACCTCGAGCGTGCGGTCGAGCAGCACCCGGCCGCGGCTGACCATCGTCCGGCGGGCGTCGTCGATGCTGGCCAGGACCGGCAGCAGCGGCGAGGTGGTCTGGGTCATCTGGACGGTCCGGCTGATCCGGCCGGCGTCGACCCGGTCGCCCGCGGTCAGGATGATCGCGGCCCCGGACGGGGCGGCCAGCATCTTGTGCGCCGAGGTGACCGCGACGTCGGCGCCCTGGGCGATCGCGTGCTGCGGCAGGTCGGGGTGGAACGGCAGGTGGGCGCCCCAGGCCTCGTCGACGAAGAGCGGCGTGCCGTGCCGGTGTGCGACGGCGGCCAGCGCCTTCACGTCGGAGCAGGCCCCGGCGTACCCGGGGCTGACCAGGCTGACCAGCCCGGCCCGGTGGCCCATCGACGACAGTGTCTCGTCGAGCGAGGCCGGGTCGATGCCGAGGCTGATGCCGAACCCGGCCTTGTCGATCCGGGGCGTCACCCAGTGCGGGGTCGCGCCGGAGAGGACCAGCCCGGCCAGCGTGGACGTGTGGCTGTCCCGGGCGATCACGACGTGGTCGGTGCCGGGCCCGCCGGCCTGCTGCTGGGCCAGGTGGACGGCCCGGTTGCCGCCGGACGACCCGTCGAGCAGGAAGAGCGCGGTGTCCGCGCCCCAGGCCTTGGCCGCCAGGGCTTCCGCCTCGCGGCGGGCGCGGGTCGCGTCGGCCGGGGTCAGCCAGACGTCGGACGCGAGGAACGTGCTGCCGAGCAGGTTGCGCAGCGTGGAGCCGACGCCGCGGCCGCCGGCGTGGCCGGGGACGTGCAGCGCGCCGGTCTCCAGGCCGCGGTAGCGGATGATGGCGTCGACCAGCGGTGCGGCGCCGTGAGCGGCGTCGTAGAGGACCGGGCGGTCGCCGGAGGGAAGGGCAACGGCGGTCATCGGTTCGCCGTCCTTTCGTGACCGATGACCGCCGTGCCGCCGGGGGCGCCGGACGGAAGCCCGGCGCTCGGGGAGGGGGCGATCGGGGTGGACTCGGAGGTCTTGCCGTTGGGGGCCAGGAGCATGTAGGCCATCAGCAGGAAGATCACGCCCATCGCCAGCCACTTGCCGGCCGGGATGATCGTTCCGTGCGCCATCTTGTCCATCGCCAGGACCCCGACCTGCACGAAGACGATCCAGCCGAGGGTGACGGTGCCGAGCTCGGCCCACTGCAGGCTGGCCGAGTAGACGGCGAAGAGGCCGAGGAACGCGATCGCGCCGGCCGACCACCAGAGCTGGTGCCCGGTGTCGAGGTAGCGCATCGCGCAGTAGCTGCCGATCAGGTCCAGCCCGGCGAGCGCGACGATCGCCGCCGCGCCCATCGGGGAGAACGCCAGCGACTTGGCGTCCAGCAGCGGCTCGGCGAGCGCGGACGCGACCGACGGTTCGGTCACGGCCGGGTGAAGCCGGAAGACGTCGGCCGTCGAGCTCAACGTCGTGTATGTAGCCATCTGCGCTCCACCTTCCTCAACCGACGGGGCCCGATCTGAGGTCTCCAGTGGGGTTCCGTCGCTGAGGGATACGGTCGTCTACGCACGGTGACGAGACATCGGTCGACTGACGTAGGTGCGAAGCGCGCACTGACGTAGACCCGTAGACCTGCGGGAATTGCATTGCAGGTCGGGGTGTTTACGGACGAACCGGTCCGTCGTTCGGTGGAGGCGGTGAGAGACGCACGGCTCCGCCGTCGGGTGGGTTCACCGGGCCGGTTATGTTTTCGCGATGCCCGATGCTTCTGGACGGGCCGGCCTCGCACTGATCGCGGTCGGCGTGCTGAACCTGGTCTTCGTCGTGGTCGCGTGCTGCGGGGTGATCGGGCATCTGGACAGCGGGTATCCCGGGTCGTCGGACCTGCGGGACTTCGGGCGGCTGATCTACCTGGGGCTCGCGGCGGGGGCGTTTCCGATCGGGGTGCTGATCGTGGTGTGCGGCGCCCTGTTACGGACGCAGCGCGCGCGCCTGGCCGGCCGGATCGGCGCGGTCGCGGCCATGCTTCCGCTGTCGTGCGGGTTCGTGGTCGGGATCCCGGTCGGGATCTGGGTACTACGAACCCTCGACCGCCCCTAGGACGCCGGGACCCGCGGATTCACGACATCCCGGGGCTTGCAGGGGTATCGGAGACCCCGGAAAGTCGGCAGAGCGCGCGCGAGGCAGTCTGGGCTACGCGTGTTCGAAGGCCTCGGCCATCCTCGCCTGCTCCTCCAGCACCTCGTTGATCCGAGCCTGCACCGTGTCCAGCTCCCCGATGGTCTGGCTGGTCGCGTGAATACCCGACGCCACCTGCTGGCTGCTCGCCTGAATCCCGGTGATCTGGTCCGACACCTTCTGCGTAGCCTCCGCGGTCTCCCGCGCCAGCTCCTTCACCTCGTTCGCGACGACCGCGAACCCCCGCCCCACCTCACCGGCCCGGGCCGCCTCGATCGTCGCGTTCAGCGCCAGCAGATTCGTCTGCTCGGCGATCCCGCTGATGATCCGGATCACGTCGCCGATCGCCGCGGACGCATTGCCCAGCGCCTCGACCTCGGTCGTCATCGCGGTGGCGCCGCGCATCGCCTGCTCGCCGACCGAGCTGGCGTCCATCGACGCCCGGCGCAGCTCGGAGATGCTGCCCAGCAGGGCCTGGGCCTTCTCGGCGTCCCGCTCGGCCCGGCGCAGCACCGACATCCGCTGCGACACCAGCAGCTGGACGTTGCGCAGCGCGGCCGCCCGGGAGTCGGACAGCTCGATCTCCCGCGTCGTGAAGAAGTCCATCGTCCCGATGAACGTGTCGCCGTCCAGGATCGGGAAACAGACGCCGGACTTCACCCCGGCACGCTGGGCCGCCGGCGCGCGCACGCAGTCGGTCATCTCGCCGATGTCCCGGACGAAGAACAGGTCCCGCGACTTCCAGGTCCGCCCGGACAGACCCACGCCCTCGGCGAACGTGGCCTCGAGCGTGACCTTCCGGAACTCGTCGCCCGCCGACCCCGACTCGACCTTGAACCGGAGCACGTTCTCGATCGGGTCGTGCTGCCAGAACGACCCGTAGGCCCAGCCGAACGCGGAGCGGACCGTGTCCAGCGCGACCCGGAGCGCGCTGTCCTGGTCGTGGGCGTCACCGACCCGGGCCACGACCGTGGTGACCGCCTCCCGGTCCTCCAGCGTCTCCTGGAGGGCCGCGTTGGCGACCGCCTGGTTCCGGGCGATGACCGCGATCCGGGTGATCGCCGCCCACTTCTCGCCGCCGAACGCGGGCAGCGAGTGCGAGCCGTAGAACTCCAGGACCGCGACGACCACGCCGTCCTGCAGCAGCGGCACCGCGGCCGCGTGCTCCATGCCGGCCCGCTGGGCCGCGCCCCAGCGCAGGCAGTTGTCGCCCGCATGCTGCATCTCGCTGGTCATGACCGGGCGCCGGCCGTTCACCGCGACGCCGATCAGGCCGGCGTCCGGCGGGATGGTCTCGGCGTTGCCGATCGCGGCCCGCAGCGTCGGGCCGAGCGTCCCGGCCTCGGCGGTGAGGGAGTACGCGCCCGACGGTTCTCGCGTCCACCAGGCGCCGTAGGCGAGGTCGAGGGTCTTCACCAGCTCGGTGACGATCTTCGCGCTCGCGTCGGCCAGGCTCTCGACGCCGCCACCCAGCGCGACGACGACGCGTTCCAGAGCCTCCACGTCGCGCGGGATCACGAACGTCGTCTGGGGCGCCACTTTCCTGCCGAACAAGCCCATGAACCCCGTCCTCCCCCGGAACACCCACTCCGATCGTCAGTTCGGCGGCGCCGGGCCCGCGCTGAGTAAAACGGATCACAAAAGCGTGGTTCGATAAACCGCCACCGCGTCACCCTGGTCCGCGTCGGCGAGCAGGCCCACGTACCCGTCCGGGCGGACCACCACGAACCCTCCCCCGCCGACCCCGTACGTCCGTGCCGCATCGGCGTCCAGCTCGATAGCGTCCGCATAACGGGCCTGGTACACGAGAACGGTCGGGGACGGCCCGCGGAAGCGGTCGAAGAGCGTGCCGTCCGGCAGGACGGCGTCCGGGGCCCGGTCTCCGGCCTGCAGCCCGGAGCGGACCCGGCGCCGGTCCTGCGACAGCGCGCTGTCGCGGTAGTGCAGGTCCAGCTGATCGGTGTCCTGGCCGCGCTGCGGGGCCGCGGAATCACCGCGGAGCAGCAGCGTGGAGAGGCCGAGCACCGCGGCCGCGATCGGCTGACGTTCGGCCTGGTAGCTGTCGAGGAGGGCGGCCGAGCCGCTCGCGAGCTTCCACCCCAGGTTGTAGGCGTCCTGCACGCCGGTGTTCAGGCCCTGGCCGCCGGCCGGCGAGTGCGCGTGGGCGGCGTCGCCGGCCAGGAACGACCGGCCCACCCGGTACGACGACGCCAGCCGGATGTTCACCCGGTAGAGCGACTCCCAGGTCGTCTCCTGGATCACCAGGTCGGTCCGCCCACTCCGACCGAGAACGAGGTTCTGCAGGTCCGACGGCTCCTCCCCGGGCGCCAGCGGCGCGGTGAGCTGGAAGACGTCGGTACCCGGCAGCGGGCACAGGCCGAGCGCGAGCTCCTGGGTGGCCAGGTCGCCCCAGATGTGCCAGTGCTCGCGGTCGAGCAGCCCGGGCGCGAACCGGACGTCGGCCAGCGCCATCCGCTCGGTCTCGAACGTCTCGCCGAGGAACGGGATCTCCAGCGCGCGCCGGACCGTGCTGCGCCCGCCGTCCGCGCCGACCAGGTAGTCCGCCTCGATCACCGACCCGTCGGCCAGGGTCGCGGTGGCGTCCGCGGTGACGTGGCCGACCGTTGTCCCGTACTCGACGGCCACCCCGAACGAGGCCAGCCGGTCGCGGAGGATCGCCTCGGTGATCGACTGGGGCAGCATCCGGATGCTCGGGTAGGGCACGTCCGGCGACGCCGGCCGCGATTCGCCGAGGGCGCCCTCCCAGACGACCTCGGAGCCCACGTACGCACGCATCGGCGGGTACGGGCGGGCGATGTCCAGGATCGGCCCGATGACCCCCAGGTCGTCGAAGACCTCCAGCGTGCGGGGCTGGAGCCCCTTGCCCCGGGAGGCGTTCGACGGGCCCGCGGCCGTGTCGACGATCCGCACACCCACCCCGCGGCGGGCCAGGTCGATCGCCAGGGTCAGGCCGGTCGGTCCGGCGCCGATCACGAGTACGTCGGTCATGGTCTTCTCCTTCGTCTGACGAGGCCCCCAGGGAAAGGGAGCCCGCTGTCAGCGCGCTGGCAGCCCCCTGACTGTGACGGCGACCACACCCCGTATTTCCCGGCCCGTTCGACGGTCTGTGCCTGTGAAAGCGCGCCGAACCCGGCGCGGGAGCGAAGGAGAGGGGAAACTCCATGGCCGGCAAAGAGATCGTGATCGCCCCCAGGCCGATGCCCTACGGGCAGGCCACCGACCTGGACGACGAGTCGTTCGCCATCCGCTGGGCCGCCCGGCTCGGCGAGACCAAGCGAACGGTCGACCGCTTCGTCCACGAGGTCCGCTACCGCCCCCCGCGCAGCCGCACCGCCCGGATGCTGGTCCTGATCCCGGCGCACAACGAGGAAGCGACGATCGCCAAGACGCTGGACGCGCTCCTCACCCAGTCCCGGGTCCCGGACCGGATCGTCGTCATCGCCGACAACTGCACCGACAACACCGAGAAGATCGCCCGCCGCTACCGCGGGGTCACGGTGATGCGGACCGTCGACAACCACGACCGCAAGGTCGGCGCGCTGAACCAGGCCTGGCGCCGCTGGCAGGCCGGCTACGACTTCATCGCCGGCATCGACGCCGACACCCAGCTCGCCCCCGACTGCCTCCAGCAGCTCGAGGAGGAGCTCGCGAACACCCCGAAGGCCGGCGGCGTGATGGCCCGCTACACCTTCGACCAGCGCCTCGGCACCACGCCGATGGCCCGCCTGCTGATCCGCCTCCAGCGGATGGAGTTCGCCGGCTGGACGATGGACGCGCTGCAGAAGAACCGGACCACCTACGTCCTCGGCGGCCAGGCGTCGCTGTTCAACGCCGATGCGTTACGCCGGGTCACCGAGCACAACAACACCACCGGTCCGTGGGACGCGTCCGCGCAGGTCGAGGACATGCAGCTCACCGGCGACCTGCGGGCGATGCGCTACGAGACGCTGGTCTCCCCCAACGCCCGGGCGCACGCCGGCGCGATGCTCACGTTCCGCTCGCTCTGGGCCCAGCGCCGCAAGTGGGACGAGGGCATGGCCCGCCTGCTGGCCAAGCCGCAGCTCTCGAAGTGGACCGCGACCCTCTGGCGTCAGCAGCTCTCGCTCTTCTCCAACGGCCTCACCCGGCTGCTGTTCCTCTTCCTGCTCACGTTCTCGCTGATGGTCCACCAGTTCGTCTGGTCCTGGTGGTGGCTGACCCCGACGGTGATCGCGTCGCTGCTCAACGCCCGGGTGGCGTGGCAGATGCCGAACCGCACGATGGGTGACGTGATCACCGGTGCGCTGCTCTTCCCGGTCGAGATGTACCTCTGGTTCCGGCTCGCCTGCACCACCGCGTCCTGGTCGAACGTCCTGGCCGGCATCAAGCGCGACGGCTGGGAGGACCAGGCCCGCGCCGAGCGCGGCGCCTCCAACGGCCCGGGCCGCATCATCACCGCGGTCGCGATCGTCGCGGTGCTCGCCGGACTCACGGTCTTCGGGTGGCTGCACGCTCCGCTCTGGCTGCAGGAGCGGGTGCTGACCGTCGGATGGTCGTTCCTGGCGATCTTCACGATCGTCCAGACGCTCTCGATGCTGGTCAAGCTGGTCCGCCCCAGCCGCGGTTTCCGCCCCTGATACTTCCCCGGTCGTCCGTTCCCCTCCGGCTCGGCCGGGGAAAGTACAGAAGCCCTGCATCGGCTCTCCCGATGCGGGGCTTCTGTCGTTTTTATTACGCTATGCGGCGAACCACCGCCGGCACTGTCAAATGGCACCGACCGGGACGAGCCCTCAGATCGCGTCCTTGGGCAGGAGCTGCCAGTGGACGCTCGCGTCGTCGTAGCCGGGGTAGTTCGTGCCCGGGGCCGGGTCGGCCGGGTCGTCCGAGATCGCCAGGACGTGCCCGCTGAGGTGGTTCGTCAGCCGGTAGACGCCCGGGCTCACCGCGGCCACGCTCCACTCCTGCTCGGGATCGGGCCCGTCCGTGCAGTACGGCGCGCGGCTCAGGTCGGGATCGCGCAGGCAGGTGCCGACGTAGTCGACGAACTCGAACAACCCACCCTTGACGGTCGTCGGCCGCTGGGTAAACACCTGGGTCTGGTCGTAGACGCAGGGTTGCATCAGCAGATAGACGTGCACGTGGCGCTGCGAGATCCGGGTCAGGCACTGGCCGCTCTGCTGGTTGATCAGGTAGCCGCTGAACGTGGGCTCCGGAGCGACCGCCGCGTCCGCTCCGGTGCCGGGCAACAGTAAGGCGGCCGCACACGCCACCGCCACGAGGATCCGATACATGCCCGCAGCGTCCGCGCCCGCCGTGTGACCGGGCGTGTGACGCTCAGCTGTACGAGGCGCCGTCCACGATCCCGAGCTTGCGCCGGACCCGCTGGTAGAACGTGGCCTCGCCGAGCCGCACGACCCGGGCCGCATCGGGGTCGGTACGCAGCTCGATCGTCGTGCCGGGCTCGGCCGTACCGCCCACGGCCCCGTCGACCTCCACCGCCAGCGCCCCGCTCCCCTCCTCCACCGTCAGCTCGAGCACCTCCGAGCAGTCCAGCACCACCGACCGGTTGAACGTCGAGTGCGGCGCGGCCGGCGTCACGACCAGGCCCTTCACCGTCGGCGAGATGATCGGCCCACCGGCCGAGAAGCTGTATGCGGTGGACCCCGTCGCGGTGGCCACCACCACGGCGTCGGCGGCGTACCGGAGGAACGGCTGCCCGGCGACGCTCAGCTCGACCGAGGCCAGCCCGTGCCCCGGCGTCCGGACCAGCGCGATGTCGTTGAACGCGAGCAGCCGGGACGCGGTGTCGGGCCCGGCGCCCCAGGCCGGCACGGTCGCGGTCACCGCCGACCGCGGCTCGACCCGGTACTGCCCGAGGTCGATCTGGGCCAGCGCCTCGCCCAGGTCGGGCACGTCGACCTCGGCCAGGAACCCGAGCCGCCCGAGGTTGACCGGCAGGATCGCCCCGCGCTGGCCCTGCATCATCCGCATCGCGCGCAGCATCGTGCCGTCGCCGCCGAGGCTGATGACCAGGTCGCAGGAGGCCGCGAGCTCGGACGCGTCGACCGGGACGGCCTCGCAGTCGATCCGCTGGACCTCGTCCTTCAGGCCGAGTACCTCGACCCCCCGGCCTCGCGCCCAGTCGAGGATCGTGTCGATGGCCTGCTTCGAATCGCGCGCCGGGTGCAGAACCAGCCCGACCTTATGGAGAGTGCCCACGGTGCCAGCCTACGGGCGTCGTGTTTCGTTCAGCCGATCTTCTCGGCGACCACGAAGACCCGGCGGAACGGATACCGGAACCGGCCGTCGGCCACCGGATAGTCGGCCCGCAGACGCTCGGTGAGGGCGGCCGCGAAGCCCGGGTACTCGTCCGGGCCGAGCGCGGCGATCACCGGACGCAGCGTGGTGCCCTCCAGCCACGTCAGCACCGGGTGGACGTCCCCCTCGGCGGGGAGCGTGTGCAGGTACGTGGTCTCCCAGGCGTCCGGATCACAGCCGGACGCGGCGACGACGGCCGCGTAGCCGGCCGGGTCGAGCACGGGTCCGGACTCGGCGACGCCGGTGAGCCGGTCGCGCCAGCGGACGTCGGCCGACAGCTCGCGGACCGCCACGTGGGAGCGCGCGTCGCGGTTACCGGGCACCTGCACCGCGAGCCAGGCCCCCGGGCGCAGGTGGTCGGCCCACCGCCGGAGCAGGTCGGGATGCCCGTCGATCCAGTGCAGCACCGCGTTGCTGACGACGAGGTCGGCGTCCGGGCCCGGGAGGTACGTCGTCGCGTCGCCGACCTCGAATCGCACCCGGTCGGTGGGGACGGCCTCGGCGATCATCGCCGGGGACGAGTCGAGCCCGGTGATCCGCGCGTTCGGGTACCGGTCGGCGAGCGAGAGCGTGAGGTGGCCCGGCCCGCAGCCGACGTCGGTGATCGCGCGGACGGTCGCCGGCTCCGCGCCGACCCGGGCGACGAGCTCCACGAACGGCCGGGCCCGCTCCGACGCCCGCCGCCCGTACACCGCCGGGTCCCACTCCGTGAACGCCATCAACGGTCCTCCTCACGCCCGAGGCACCCTACCGCTCAGGGCCGTACGCTGGGGCTATGGTCAGGCGGCGCGACGATGCGTCCCCGGGTGAGGAGCCCGCGGAGACCGGTCCCGTGCCGTCCGGTTCACCCCTTTCCTGGGACGACCCGGTGCCTGATTTATTGGAGTCCGGCACCCCGCTACGGCCGCCCCGCGACGATGGCCGCCCGTCGCTGTGGGATCGCCTCCCCCGCGTCAGGCTTCGCGAAGACGACGAGCCGCCGGTCCGACGGCCGCGGAGCATCGGGCGACGATGGGTCGGGCTGGCGCTCGTCGCCGGGCTCGTCCTCGGCGGCCTGTTCATCCACAGCTACGACACCCGCCTCACCGAGCAGTCGCGCCGGGACACGATCGCGCTCGCGGCCCGGGTCGTGCCGATCCAGTCCCCGGGCGGCCAGGGGCGCGACTCCTGGCTGCTCCGGGTCGTCGTCTCGAACCGCGGCGCGACCGCGCTGCGGCTGCGCTCGGCCCAGCTGGCCGACACCCCGCTGCGCTCGTCGCTGCGCACGGTCAGCCGCGACATCTCGCTGCCGCCGGGCCGGGACACCTGGATCTCGATGGACGTCTCCGGCGCCTGCGCCGGCGGCGGCCTCACCCGCGCCCCGACCACGCTCACCGCGTCGGTCACCCCGGCCGGACGACCGACGCGCAGCGTCCGGGTCGCGCTCGCCGACGACACCTCGCTGATGCTCACCGCGGCCCGCCAGACCTGCGTCGACGCCGACTTCGGCCTGTGGTCGACGGCCGAGCAGCAGGGCACGATCGTGATCGACGACCGCGGGCTGTTCGTCCCGATGCGGTTCCGCCTGAACTGGACGCCCCCGTGGGACATCAGCGCGGTCCGCAGCGAGGGCCCCGGGCTCGCCGCCACCGTCGACGGCCTCCCGGTCCACGTCACGAACGGCCTCACGCCGATCGTGACCGTCCGCTGGTCGCTGACCGACTGCGTCCAGGCCAAGGCCCTCAACTACACCGAACTACGCCTACGGACGACGCTGACGCGCGCGGACGCGTCCCGCGCGGTCGAGGTGACGACGACGGTGAGCGGCGGCGTGATCGCGGCGCTGGGCATCTTCCTGGACCGGGCCTGCCGCTAGCGCCGCTTCACGTACTCGACGACGGCCTGGCGGGTGGTGCGGACGCCCAGGGCCTCGCGGGCCGCGGCGATGCGCCGGTTGGCGGTGCGCAGCGAGAGGAACTCGGCGGCCGCGGCGGCGGCGATCGAGTCACCGGCGGCGAGCCGGTCGAGCAGCGCGCGCTGTTCGGTGGTGAGCGGTAGGCCGTCGCCGGCCGGGGCGTCCGCGGATGGCGTTATGCCGTCGCCGGGGCGGGAG